>CAYWQZ010000037.1:0-7229 GCA_964460565.1 uncultured Mycoplasma sp. | reverse complement strand
GTGATGCTGGTTATGATAGAGTAGGTTCTATGTGTTATAAAGATGAAACAAAGACTGTAACTAAAAAAGCAACACCAGTATATAAAACAGTTAATAGTATTGAATATAAATGGTCTAGTAAAACAAAATTAGATGGTTGGACTAGAACCGGTAAAACAAGAGAAAACAAAGTAACAGTAAATACTTGTAAATAAAAGAAAAAGCATTGTCTTTTTCTTTTTTTTAACATATACTTATCTTAAGAAGGTGGTAAAATGGAAAGAAAAAATTTATATATTGATTTTGATGGAGTTGTATTAGATACTATTGATGTACTATATAAAGAAATGGAAGAATTAAGAGAAAAAGGTATTTCATTAGAAACAGAAGAAGAAAAAAGAAATTTTTTCAAAAATTATAATTGGCATAACCTAATAAATGATAATTTAATTATTAACGATAGCATCAATTGCATACAAAAAATAATAGATACTGATAGATTTAATATAAACATATTAACACACGTAATATCATTAGAAGAAGCAGTTGCAAAAGTTAAATATATAAGAAGACACCTAAAAAATATTACAATTATTCCAGTACCTAAACAAATATCTAAAACAAAAATGGTTCATACAAAAGATGCAATTTTAGTAGATGATTATTCAGGTAACTTAAGAGAATGGGAAAAAGAAGGTGGAATACCTGTAAGATTTTCTAAAAAAAGAAATGGTAAAGGTTTCAAAGTAATAAATAAATTAGATGAATTAATAGAAATGTTTTAATATAATTTAACTATAATGCATAAATATCAAAAACCACATCAAACATTAAAACTCAGGAAATCCAATGCTTTGTAATTATATATTAAAAAATGTATATAATATTAATGAAAGAACTTGTCGTACGTAAAAACGTGCGTTACAATTAATATGAGGTGATTATTTTGGAAACTATTAATATTACTAATGCTAGAGATAATTTATATAGGTTAGTATCTGATGTAAATGTAGGGTATAATCCAATTACAATAGTTAATAATAAGGGAAAAAATGCTGTTTTAATTTCAGAAGATGAGTGGAAAGGCATAGAAGAAACTTTATATTTATCTAGTATTCCTATGTTTGCTAATGAAATAAACGAAATTAGAAAAAATGAAAACTGGGATGAGGCAGTAGAGTATCATGGTTATGAAGAGTGGTAATTTATATACTATAAAGTTTTCTAAAGAAACTTTAAAAGATAAAATAAAATTAAAAAATGTTGGATTAGATAAAACAACCCAAAATATTCTATTATTAATGCAAACTAATCCTTTTTGTTACCCACCAACATATGAAAAGTTATGTGGTAATTTAAAGGGATTATATTCAAGAAGAATTAATATAAAACACAGAATAGTTTATGAAGTAGATGAAGACAAAAAAGAAATTCATATTTTAAGAATGTGGACTAATTATGATAAAGTATATTAGTAAATTAGTATATTAGTTTTATATTTACATATATATTTTGTAAATTAATTATTTATTAGCAAAATATATTGTTTTTTTTTATTTTTCTTTGTTAGAATGAAAATAAGAAGGAGTGATTATTTTATGGAAAAAAGCAAAAGAGGTAAATTACTATTAATTATAGGTGTAGTAGTAGGTATCCTAGTAGGTTTTGGTAGTTACTTTGTATATGATAATTATTTTAGTAAAAATGATGTGGAAAATAAAGAAGAGAATAAAAATAATGATGAAGATAAAAAAGATAATAGCAATAATCCTAAACTAATGAGTACAGAAGATAAAAAGAATTTAATAAATGAATTAGTATCCACTAATGTATTAGAAAAAGCAATGTCTTTAGATGAACTAAAAAATAGTCATTTAGGTACTAATATAGATGCTAAAATAGATAACAATGGATATTTTTCTATCACATACGATAATAAAACAGAAAAATATGATAAACTTGGACCAATAAAAGACGTTTATTCTTTTTATAATAATAGCGCCATTCCTAATATGCTATTTGTAACTAAAAATAATAAATTATACTATGGATATCCAATGGAATATCAAGTTGAAGAAGTAGAAAATAAAGATGGAAAAACAGTTATATCTTCTTATGTAGATAACAATACTGGAGATAAATATATTCTATTTGATGATTATTCATTAATTAATTTAACATCTGGTTCTGAATCAAATAAATATATTTTAGGTGAAAATATTTTAGATAAAGATTTCATATTAGATGGTTTAGGAATATATGTAATGTGTTCTGATTATTGTTCTCCGGCTGATGTAACTATATCTTTTGATGGAAAACTTAAAATTAAAGATAATGATAATAAATACGTAGAATTAAAATACAATAATAAATCAGTTGACTTTAAATATGGCTACTATAAATATAATAATGAATATACTGATGCTAATATATATTTTGTTGATACTAATAATAATGTTTATATGATAAAAAATTATACTAAAGATAACAGAAGTACAAAACTAGAAAAATTATCATACAAATTTGATAGTTTAAATGTTACTAAGACCGAAGATAACACTAACAAATATACTATTAAATATGATTATAGTACAACACTTGATATTGATTCTTATGCTTTTGTAGACATAACTAAATACTCTAAAATATTTGAATTATATAATAAATAAAATAAGAGCGCATGCTCTTTTTTTGTAAACATCTAAATACAAATATTTCTTGTTAATTATTATATTTAGTGCTAAAATATAGATGGTGGTTTTTTATGGATATAGAAATTAAAAACTTAAATGTTTGTATAGATAAAAAAGAAGTTTTAAAAGAATTTAATCTAAATATAAAAAAAGGTGAAATACACGTAATTATGGGTCCAAATGGAGTAGGTAAATCCACATTATCTAAAGTAATAATGGGAGATAGTAATTACAAAATTAACAAAGGAGATATATTAGTAGACTCTTCTAGTATTCTTCCTTTAACTACTGATGAAAGAGCTAGATTAGGTATATTTTTATCTTTTCAAAATCCTATAGAAATTGAAGGTATTAGCAATTCCGAATTTTTAAAAACTTCATTAAATTCTAATGGTGAAAAAGTAGATTTATATAGTTTTATTATGGATTTAGAAAAATATTTTAAAGATTTAGATTTAAAAAAAGAACTAATGCATCGTAGCATTAATGAAAATTTTTCTGGTGGAGAAAAAAAGAAAAATGAAATACTTCAAATGAAATTATTAAAACCTAAATTTATTATATTAGATGAACTAGATTCTGGTCTTGATGTAGATAGCTTAAAAATAGTTTGTGATAACGTAAATGATTATTTAAAAGAAAATAAAGACACATCAGTACTTATGATAACTCATTATACACGTATATTAGAATACATAAAACCAGATTACGTACACATTTTATTAAATGGCAAAATAGTAGAAACAGGTTCCATGTCTTTAGCAGAAGAAATAGATAAAAAAGGATATAAAATGCTTTCTTCCTGTGCTACCTTATTAAGTGAGGAAATTACAAATGAATAAAATAATAGTAGATAACAAGATAAATAGTAACAATCTTAATATTAATAGTGATTCATTTATTATATGTAATACAATTAATAATTCTTTAGAACTAAATATAATAGAAAACACTAAAGTATTTTTATACATTAAAAATTCTAATATAAATATAAATATCAATTTAAATAATAATTTAGATATTATTTTATTTGTAATAGATTCTACTTTAAATATAAATATTGATATAAATAAACAAAATACCAAACTTATATATAATTATAGAAATATAAATATAAATGATAACAACTATATATTAAATATCAATCATAATAATAAAAATACTATTAGTATTGTCACTAATAATGGTATAAACATAGATAATAATAAATTAAATTATATAATAAATGGTTATGTAAAAAAAGAAAGTACTAATGTAATATGTAATCAAGATAGTAAAATAATAGTAATGAAAGATAATAATTCCTCTATTAAACCTAATTTAATAATAGATAACAACGAAATAGATGCTAATCATTCTTCATATATTGGCTTTTTTCCAAAAGAAAAATTATTTTACTTAAAATCTAGGGGAATAGATGAAAATAATTGTCTTAAGTTACTAATTAAAGCTTTTCTTCTAGAAAAATTAGAACTTTCTTTAGAAGAAAAAGAATTAATACTAAATGAAATTGATATGATTGGGAGGTGAAAATATGAATAGAGATGATTTTAAATTTTTAGATAATGGTATAATTTACTTTGATAATGGTGCAACTACTTTAAAACCAAATTCTGTAGTAGAAGAAACAGTAAATTATTATACTAAATATACTTCAAATGCTCATAGAGGTGATTATAACACTAGTTTAAAAGTAGATACTTTATATGAAGGAGTAAGAGAAAAAGTAAAAGATTTAATTAATGCCGATAAAACTTCTGAAATAGTATTTACTAAAGGTACAACTGAAAGCTTAAATATGATAGTTTTTGGCTTTTTAAAACAAAAATTAAAAAAAGGTGATGAAGTATTACTAACTAAAACAGAACATGCTTCTAACGTACTTCCTTATTTAGAACTTGAAAAAGAAATAGGTATTAAAGTAAACTTTATAGAACTTGATAAAGATTTATCTCTTACAGTAGAAAACGTAAAGAAAAAAATAACTAAAAATACTAAAGTAATTTCTATTGCACATATTACTAATACAGTTGGAGATGTTCGTCCAATTAAAGAAATATCAAAAATAGCACATGAAAATAATATTTATTTCGTAGTAGATGGTGCTCAAAGCGTTCCACATATAAAAACAGATGTAAAAGATTTAGATATAGACTTTTTAGCTTTTTCAGCTCATAAGATGTTAGGACCTACAGGAGTTGGAGTTTTATATGGAAAATATGATTTATTAGATGAATTAAAACCTATTAACGTTGGAGGGGGTATGAATACCTTTTTTGAAGCAGATGGATCTTTTGAATATAATTCATTACCTAGAAGATTAGAAGCAGGAACTCCAAATATTGCAGGAGTAATTGCTTTTGGTTCAGCAATTGATTACCTAAAAACACTAGGATATGAAAAAATACAAAAACATGAAGAAGAATTAAAAAAATATCTTCTAGAAGGCTTAAGTAAAATAGATAATATTGAAGTTTATAACAAAAATACAACAAGTGGAATAGTTTTATTTAATATAAGTAATATTTTCGCACAAGATACTGCAATATACTTAAATCATTATAATATATGTGTAAGAGCAGGTAATCATTGTGCTAAAATACTAAAAGATGAATTAGGCATTAGAAATACTTGTCGTATTAGTCTCTATATATATAATACCAAAGAAGAAATAGACAAATTACTTGAAGCACTAAAAAAATCAAAAAATATATTTGAAGTGGTGATATAATGGATAAAGAATTAAGAAGACAAATTATTTTAGATAATTATCAAGAACCCTTTAATAAAAAAGTACCTGATAAAGATTATATAAAAGTAAACACTAATAATGAATCATGTATAGATAATATAGATATATATTTTAAAATAGAAAATAATATTTTAAAAGATGTAGCATTCGATGGAGAAGCCTGTGCCATCAGCACTAGTGCCACTTCAATAATGCTAAAAAATATAATAGGTAAAACAATCGAAGAAATTAAAATTATTTTAGATAATTATGAAAACATGATTAATGAAAAAGAATATAATAAAGAAATATTAAGAGATTTAAATGCTTATGATGAAATATATTTACAACCTAGTAGAAAAACTTGTGCTTTATTACCAACTAAAGCAATAAAAAAAGTATTAGAAAAATATTAACTAGAAGGAGGCATATATGATAAAAGGATTAGATGAAGAAAAAATTAAATTAATATCTAAAGAAAAAAAAGAAACTTCTGATGTATTAGAATTTAGATTAAAGTGCTATGAAAAATTTAAAAATCAAAATATGCCTTCTTTTGGTCCTAAAATAGATATTGATTTTGATAAAATAATTTATTATAAAACAAGTGATGAAAAAAGTATTAAAAATAATTGGAATGATATAAATAAAGATGTAAGAAATGAATTTTGTACTTTAGAAGTACCATCTAGTGAAAAATATTTAGATGGTATGGGAGTTCAATATGAAAGTGAAGTAATATATCATAATATGTTAGAAGAATTAAAAGAAAAAAATGTTATATTTACTTCAATAGAAGAAGGATTTAAAAAATATCCTGATCTAGTTAAGAAATATTTTTCTAAAATAGTAGGCCCTTATGAAAATAAATTTGTAAGTTTAAATGGTGCAGTATTTTCAGGAGGAAGTTTTATATACATACCTAAAAATACAAAATTAGATAGACCACTTCAAAGTTATTTTAGAATAAGTAGTAGAGATTTAGGGCAATTCGAAAGAACTCTTATTGTAGTAGATGATAATAGTAGTTTACATTATATTGAAGGGTGTACCGCTAGAACTTATTCTAGTAGTAATTTACATGCAGCAGTAGTAGAAATATATGTTGGTAAGAATAGTACATGTAGATATTCTACTATTCAAAATTGGGCTTATAATGTAAAAAATTTAGTAACAAAAAGAGCCTTAGTAGAAGAAAATGGAACAATGGAATGGATTGATGGTAATATTGGTTCATCACTTACTATGAAATACCCATGTTGTGTTTTAAAAGGAGATAATTCATCAGGTACTTGTATCACTATAAGTGTAGCAAAAGAAGGACAAAATCAAGATAGTGGTTCAAAAATGATACATATAGGTAAAAATACTAAAAGTAATATAATATCTAAATCTATTGCACAAAATGGAGGTTCATCTGATTACAGAGGTTCTGTTATTATCAAAGAAAATGCTTTAAATTCTTATTCATTAGTAAAATGTGATAGCTTAATTTTAGATAAAATATCAAGTAGTGATACATATCCTAATAATGAAATAAATAATAAAACAAGCTTTATCGAACATGAAGCAACTGTATCTAGAATAAGTGAAGATAAACTATTTTATCTTCAAAGTAGAGGACTTACTACAGAAAAAGCAACAGAACTTATTGTTTTAGGATTTATAGATAAATTTAAAAAAGAATTACCAGTAGAATATGCAGTAGAACTAAATCAATTATTAAAACAAAATTTATAACCTTGATTTTTAATCAAGTGTTATTTTTTTTAAAATTAAAGAAAAATTAAGGTGTATCAAGTACTTTAGGACAATAATTATAATAG
>CAYWQZ010000036.1:1584-7294 GCA_964460565.1 uncultured Mycoplasma sp. | reverse complement strand
AACATATGTTGCCATACCAGATAAATTAAATGGATATGATGTAACTTCAATTGGAAGGAGTTCTTTCGCAGACAAAGGACTTGAATATGCTGTCATACCAGGTAGTGTAACAACAATTAATGGTTGGGCTTTTGGTGGCAATAATATAAAAAGTATAGAAATTCCAGAAAGTGTAGTAAATTTTGGAGATGGTATTTTTTATGAAAGCAAATTGGAAAAAGTGACTTTACCTAGTACAATGAAGACTATACCGGATTATTCTTTTTCATATACAAATTTAAAAAGTATAGAAATCCCAGAAAGTGTAACTTCAATAGGAGTACAAGCATTTTATCGTGCAACTTTGTCTTCTGTTAAACTTTCATCTAATCTTACTTCAATTGGAGATCATGCTTTTTATGAAAATAAATTAAAGAGTATTGATTTACCTTCTAAATTAACTTCAATTGAAAAAGGAACTTTTTCTTATAATAACTTAACTAATGTAATAATTCCTAATTCTGTAACTACGATTGGAGATTATGCTTTCGGGCAGAATAGCATTAGTAGTTTAACTCTTTCAAACAATTTAACAACTCTTGGTAAAGAAGCTTTTTATTATAATTTTTTAACTAATGTTGATTTACCAGAAAGTCTTATAACTATTGGAGCGAATGCTTTTCAAGTTAATTTATTAGAATCTATTATAATACCTGATAATGTAACAACAATAGGATCAGAAGCTTTTAGTCATAATGATTTAAAATATGTTTTAATTGGTGAAAATTCTAAATTGGAATCAATTGGAGCACTTGCTTTTTTTAGTATTTCTGGTGCTTTTAAATATAAAGATAAAACTATATATTATAATCCTGATATTATTATATATAATAATTCTAATAAGGCATTAGATTTTAATTATGCAGTAAATGGTAATGAGGGAACGCCATTTGTAACTGGAGTAGTAGATGGATATACCGATACTTCTGGTTATATCCATCATGAAGTAACAGTAACTACGGGAACTCCTTAATAAGAGTTCTTTTTTACTTGACATATCATTAAAACAAATTTAAAATAAAGATAGTGTTATTTATTAAATTATTTAACATATGAAATGGAGGTATTATATATGAATCAAACTTTAATCTCCATTTTACTTGTCATAATTGGATTAGCAGTAGGAATTGGTTTAACGGTAGTAATTAATCATTTTAAAGCAAATACTGCTCTTAAAAAAGTAAACATTTTAGCAGAACAATCAAAAAAAGATCTTGAAAAACAAAAAAGAGATATGATTTTAGAAGCTAAAGAAGATTCTTATAAATTAAAACTTGAGGCAGAAAAAGAAATAAAAGAAAAAAAGTTAGAACTTAAGGAATCAGAAAATCGTCTTATTCAAAGAGAAAAAAATATGGATAAGAGAGATGAAACTTTTCAAAAAAGGGAATTAATGTTAGATGAACGTGAAGAAAAGTTGCAAGAAAAAACTAAAAAAATTCAAGATGATCAAGTTGAAATGGAACGCTTAAAACAAGAACAAATTGAAATGTTGTCAAAGATAAGTGGACTTGATAAAAAAGAAGCAACAGATTTAATAATGAAAAAAGTAGAAAGTGAAATTTCTTATGAAATTAGTTCTTATATTAAAGAACAAGAAGATGAGGCAAAGAGAATGTCTGATAAAAAAGCAACAGAATTACTTATTTTATCAATGCAAAAGTATTCTTCATTTGTAGTAAACGAACAAACTGTATCTACAATAGAACTTCCTAATAATGAAATGAAAGGTAGAATAATTGGTAGAGAAGGAAGAAATATTCGTACAATTGAAGCCATAACAGGAGTAGATTTAATTATTGATGATACACCTGAAGCAATAGTTATTTCATCATTTGATCCATTAAGAAGAGAAATTGCTAAGATAACTATTGAAACTTTAGTAAAAGATGGAAGAATTCATCCAACACGTATTGAAGAAATATATGATAAAACTGTAAAAGATATTAAAGAAAAAATATTTGAATATGGTAATTCGGCTCTTTTTGAACTTGGAATTACTAAAATGGATAATGAATTAATAGAAACAATAGGTAAACTTCATTTTAGAACTAGTTATGGTCAAAATGCTTTAACTCATTCACTTGAAGTGGCACATTTAGCAGGTATTATGGCTGCTGAATTAGGACAAAATGTAAATCTTGCTAAACGTGCAGGTATTTTGCATGATATAGGTAAAGCAGTAGATCATGAAGTAGAAGGTAGTCATGTAGAAATAGGTGTAGAACTTGCTAAGAAATATAAAGAAAATGATGTAGTAATAAATTCAATTGCTTCTCATCATGGTGATACTGAACCAACTAGTATTATTTCTGTTTTGGTACAAATTGCAGATTCACTTTCTGCATCAAGACCGGGTGCTAGAAATGATTCTTTAGAAAATTATATTAAACGTTTGGAACAGTTAGAAAATATGACTAAAGATATAAAAGGTATCGACAAAAGTTATGCTTTACAAGCAGGACGTGAATTACGTGTTTTAGTAAACCCAGAAGTAGTAGATGATTTAACTTCTCATAAAATAGCTAGAGAAATTAAAGAAAAAATAGAAAAAGAATTACAATATCCAGGTACTATTAAAGTAACTGTTATACGTGAAACTAGAGCACAAGAAGAAGCAAAATAAAGTATAATATAAAAACACTATTTTAGGGATAGTGTTTTGTTTTTCTATAAAAATAGAGCAGTTTTAGGCATTAGGGAACCGAACTGCTCTATAAAATATACTAGCATATCTAAAAATATTTGTCAACACCTTTTTTTTTGTGTATAATATTTTTTAGGAGAGTGTTAATAATGAAAAAAGTAGTTTTAATAGATGGCAATAATATATTATTTAGAAGTTATTATGCTACTGCTTATGGTGGTAATATACTTCGTAATTCAAAAGGATTTCCTACTAATGCTTTATATGGTTTTATTAATATGATAAATAAAATAATTCATGAGGAAAAACCAGAGTATATGATGATTGCTTTTGATAAAGGTAAAACATTTAGGCATGAAAAATATAAGAATTATAAAGATGGTAGAAAAGAAACTCCAGAAGAATTAAAAGAGCAGTTTCCAGTTGCTAAAGAACTTACTCGTGCGATGGGAATTTCTTGTATTGAAATAGATAATTATGAGGCAGATGATATTATTGGAACTTTTGCTAAAGAAGTTGATAGAGATGATGATTTTATTGCAACTATTATAAGTAGTGATAAAGATTTATTACAACTTATCTCAGATGATGTTGAAGTAAAACTTTTAAAGACTAATGATTTTATTAGAATGAATAAAAGTACATTTTATGATGTATATGGTTTAGAACCAATTAAAATGATAGATTTAAAGGCTCTTATGGGAGATTCTAGTGATAATATTCCAGGTGTAAAAGGTATTGGAGAAAAAACAGCTTTGAACTTGTTACATAAATATAATTCTTTAGATGGAGTTTATAGTAATATAGATAGTATTACTGGTAAAACTAAAGAAAAGTTAATAAATGATAAAGAAAATGCTTTCTTTTCTTATGAACTTGCTACTATTTATAAAGATGTACCAATAGATACTGATTTAAATAAAATTAAATATACTGGTTTTACTGATGATTATATACCAATATTAGAAAAATATGAATTTTATTCAATAATAAATAAAATAAAGTGTAAAGATGAAGAAGAATTTATTTATGATATAGAATATGGGAATTTTAATTTAGATAAAGAATGTGCTATTTATTTAGAAACTACATTAAATTATCATGATAAAAATATATATGGACTTGCTATTTATAATGATGAAGTATGTTATTTTATACCTTTTGATAATATTAAGAATTTAGATGTGTTTACTAATAATAAGAAGAAATATACTTATGATTTAAAAAGATTAATTACTGTATTTGAGTATTTAAATATTAATATAGATAAAAATATAGATGATTTGATGTTATGTTCTTATTTACTTGATGATGATGTGAAGGACGATATTTCTTATTTAATGAAAAAAAAGAATATTGAAATACCAAGTACTGATGAAATAATGCGTAATAAGAAGATAACTATAGAAGAAATAGGTAAAATAGCTTGTAGAAAGGCTAAATTTATTTGGAATAATAGAGATAAATTTTCTTTATTAGATGAGGAGAATAAAAAATTATATGAAGAAATAGAACTTCCTCTTACTTATGTATTAAAAGATATGGAAATTACTGGTGTAAATGTATCAACTTCATTTTTAGAGAATATGAAAGATGATTTAAAAGATAAGATTGATAATTTAACTGATGAAATATATAATTTATCTGGTGTACCTTTTAATATATCTTCTCCAAAGCAATTAGGTAAAATATTATTTGAAAAATTAAGTATTCCATATCCTAAAAAGATAAAGGATAATAATTATTCAACAAGTGTTGATATTTTAAATAAACTTACTAATTATGAAATAGTAAATAAAGTTTTAGAATATAGGTCATTAACTAAAATATATAGTAATTATGTTTTAGGACTTCTAGAATGTATTAAAGAAGATGGTAAGATACATACAATATTTAATCAAGCATTAACTAGAACAGGGCGTCTTTCTTCGTCTAATCCTAATTTACAAAATATACCTATTCGTGAAGAAAATGGGCGATTAATTAGAAAAGCTTTTTTAGCAAGTCCTGGTAATATAATTATTTCTTTTGATTATTCTCAAATAGAACTTCGTATATTTGCACATATGTCTAAAGCAGAAAATATGATTAAAGCGTTTATTAATGATATGGATATTCATACTAAAACTGCAATGGATATATATCATGTGTCTTTTGAAGAAGTAACTAAAGAGATGAGAAGAAATGCTAAAGCAGTAAATTTTGGTATTATCTATGGTATAAGTGGTTATGGGCTTTCTATAGATTTAGATATTAATGTTAAAGATGCTAAAAAGTTTTTAGATGATTATTTAAATGCTTTTCCTGGTATTAAAGATTATATGGATAAAGTAATTAAAGAAGCTCATGAAAAGGGTTATGTAAAAACATTATTTGGTAGAAAAAGGACAATAGATGAATTAAAAAATCCTAATTTTATGGTTAGAAATGCTGGTGAAAGAATGGCACTTAATACACCAATTCAAGGAACTAGTGCAGATATATTAAAGAAAGCAATGATTGAAATAGATGAAGAGTTTAAGAGAAATAATTTAAAATCAAAGATGATCATACAAGTACATGATGAGTTAATATTTGATGCTTTAAAAGAAGAGGAAGAAATAGTAATAAATATAGTTAAAAATATAATGGAAAATACTTATAAACTTTCTGTTCCATTAAAGGTTGATGTAAATAAAGGAAATAATTTTTATGAAGCAAAGTAGGTGATAAAATGCCAGAATTACCAGAAGTAGAAACAGTGAGAAAGGCTTTAGAAAATAAATTAAAAAATAAAGTAATTAAAGATATAGATATTTTATATCCTAATATATTTGAAGGACAAAATATAAATGTTATAAAAGAAGATATAAAGAATAATAAAATTAATTCTATTAAAAGAAGAGGAAAATGGTTGTTGTTTGAACTTGATAATTATTATTTACTTAGTCATTTAAGAATGGAAGGAAAATATTTATATAGAAATATAAATGATGAAGTAAAAGAACATGAACATGTAATATTTAATATTGATAATGAATTTGA
>CAYWQZ010000036.1:0-1574 GCA_964460565.1 uncultured Mycoplasma sp. | reverse complement strand
AGTTCATTTATCAAAGTTAGGACTTGAGCCATGGGATAATAATTTAACTAGTTTCTATTTAAAAGAAAAATATAAAACAAAGAAACCTCCTATTAAAACAGTGCTTTTAGATCAAGAAATAATAACAGGTATAGGTAATATATATGCTGATGAAATACTGTTTTTAAGTAAAATTAATCCTTTTAAAAAAGCAAAAGATTTAGATGATGAGGAATTAAATAATATAATTAATAATACAAGATTAGTATTAGAAAATGCTATTAAAAAAGGTGGTACTACTATAAGGAGTTATACTTCTGAGGAAGGAGTAAGTGGAAGATTTCAAAATGATTTATATGTTCATGGTAGAGAAAATGAAAAGTGTTTAGTTTGTTTTAATATAATTAAAAAAGATAAAATAGGAGGAAGAGGTACTTATTATTGTAAAACTTGTCAAAATGTTGAGAAATATTAGTTAAATATTTCTTTTTTTTACATATAAATTATTAGGTGAAGAGTATGAAAAAAATCTTTAAGATACTTGGTATTTCTTTTCTTACTTGTTTTAGTTTTTATTATACAGATAAAGTAGTAGATATATCAAAAAGTAAAGATCCTATTATGATTAAAATAATAGAGTATAGTAATGAAAATAATATTATGGCAGTTAGTTCTGTAATAAAAGATAATATACAAGAAGCAGGTAATATAGGTTATAGTGTAGATATTGAAGAAAGTTATAGAAAGATGAAGAAAATAGGTAAGTATGATGAAAATTTAATAGTTTATGAAGAAAGTTATCCAGATACTACTATAAAAGAAAATTTAGATAAGTATGTGGTAAAAAGTAATACTAATAAATATTTGGTTTCTTTAATTATAATAATGGAAGATAATGATAATATAGATAATATTTTAGGAGTTTTAAAAGATAATGAAGTTAATACTACTTTTTTTATTAAAGATGTAGATGAAGAAGTAATAAAGAAAATATCAAATTTAGGACATAATATAGGAATAGTAACTGATGTTAAAAATAGTTTAAGTGTTATTAATAAATATAATAGTTTAAATACTTATTGTTATACTAGTAGTGTAGATGATAATTTATTAGAAGATTGTTCTAAATTAAAGTTAAATACTATATTAAAAGAAAAAATAAGTAAAAATGTTTATCATGATATAAAAGAAAATCTTGGTAAGGGTGTAATATTTGCTATTACTAATAGTAATCTTAATATAAGAGAGTTAGATTTAAGTATTAAGTATATAAAACAAAAAGGGTACAATGTTATAGATGTTGATAAACTTTTAAATGAAAGTTAGTTTACTTTCATGTTTTTTTTTGTTAAAATGTTAGTATAAGTTTTAGTTAGTGTGGTGAAGAGTATGGATGAAGAAATTAATAATTATGAAGAACCTAGTGCGAGTAGTGAACTTAGTAATATGGGTAGACAAACTATTGGGGTTGCTCAAAATATTGGTAATCTTGCACTTGGTATGGGTAAAGGAATTAAAGCAGGTTTAAAAGATAAAGATGATAAAGATAAATCAAAGTTAGCAGAAAAAGCAGATGGACTTCCCAAAAAATCTTC
>CAYWQZ010000035.1:0-7295 GCA_964460565.1 uncultured Mycoplasma sp. | reverse complement strand
TAAAACCTAAAAAACCAAGAATTAAAAAATTAAATTTTTTTTATTTTTTTCAAAATATTAACTAATAATTAAAATTTAGATCTATATAACCTTATAGTTAATTTCTTCATCAAAAACTATAAAATCCAAATAAATAGTAAGAAGCAAATACCATTTACCAGTTTTAGAGTCACTAACAACAATATGATCTCTTGCAGCCTGTGCTACAACACCAGTAAATACCCTATCTCTCCATTCATTAGAATCAGGAAATGTCATATAAAAACTAGCAACTTTTCCCTTATTTAATCTTAAAATATTTTCAACATAAGATTGCTCCATAGGTAAATCATTAGAATAATCGCTAGGATTAAAACCCATTGGATTACTAGACATACCAGGATTATAATAACCATTACTATTCATAAAAAAATCTCCTTTCAAACTAATAAATTATATGAATAATAAAAATAATTATAACTACATCCAAAACTAAAATATTTACATTTTCCCCATAATATGATATAATAAGAACTCACAAAAGGAGGAGTAATATGAAAACCCAAATAAATTCAAAAATTAATCAAGATTATATTAACGAAGAAATAGAAACATATGGTATAAAAGAAATTAACGCCCGAGAAAACAAATTATTAAATTATTCAGGACTATACTTTAATGCCATACTTCAAGAAATGGAAAATGGTATAAGTAAAATAATTTTATGTTTACCAGACATACTTATAGAAAAAAGAAAAACTAAAGAAAAAACCTATGACTTTAGATTAGAACAAGAAAAAACAAAAACAACAATCACTAAAAAGTATTATTTTCCTGTTAAAACCAAAAAAGAATTCCTAGACAAGCTAAGACAAAATGGTGAAAATAACTATGTAGTAAAAGGAACATATAGTTACAACAACATAGAAAAAGTAACAATTTCTTCATACCATAATCCTATAGATAATATAAAAAATGCCCATACCATGGAAATAACAATCTATACTAAAGAAAAATTTAAAGAATGTTTTATTAATGAACTACAAGAATTACAAAACACATACAATACAACATTAGATAAATATCTAGGAGGAACATTAAATATAACTATAGACATAGATGAACTATTTAATAATGAACTATCTAGAATATTAGATTATTATGAAGAAGTAGAAGATAAAGAAGAAATATTAAAATCACTAGATATAAAAAAGAAAAACCAAACTCGTATAAGAAAAAACTAGCAAAAACAAAAAAATAATTGTATACTAATAATGGTGATAAAAATGAAAATACAATTAGGAATATCAAATAGACATATCCACTTAACAAAAGAAGACTACGAAATATTATTTGGAAATGCTATATTAACAAAAAGAAATGATTTAGTTCAACCAAATGAATATGCTTCTACTAGTGTAGTAACTATCGAAGGCCCAAAAAACAAAATAGAAAAAGTTCGTGTTCTTGGTCCATTTAGACCATATACTCAAGTAGAAGTATCTACTACAGATACTTATAAATTAGGTATAAACAAAGTAGTAAGAACATCAGGTGACTTAGAAGATGCTGAAACCCTAACTATAATTGGACCACAAGGTAGCATAACAAGAAAATGCGCAATTATTGCAACAAGACATATTCACATAAATCAAGAAGATGTAAAAAAACATAATCTTGATCCTAATAAACTATATAAAGTAAAAATAAACACTGAAAAAGGTGCCATATTAGAAAATATTCACCTTAAAGTAACAGAAAATGCCGTGTTAGAATTACATTTAGATACAGATGATGCTAATGCTTGCTTACTAGCTCAAAAAGACGAAGTAGAATTAATTAAATAGTTCTACTTTTTTCTTTTATAACTCTCTAACTTATAAAGAGTATTATCATCTAAACTCATGTATTCCTCATAACTAATACCTAAGTCATATAATTCAGATTCAGTCAAAAAACCAATTTTACTTAATACATAATTAGAATACTCCTCATAATACTTATCATTCATCGAAATCATCTCCATAATTAATATAATTTATCTTAGGTTCAGTACCCTTAATATAATACATAATTTTCTTCTTTTCACTATTATCACTTGCAACTTGACCGTTAACAGGATTAACTAAAACAGCCGATACATTACTAGGAATATCATACCAATTACTATCTTTACCCTTTAAATACTCTTCCATTGCACTCGCCCATGAAGATTTATTAGAACTAACAACTTTAGTAGTAATCTTAGAACTATCATCATATCCAGCCCAAGTTGTCAAAACAACATCTGGTGTAAAACCAATAACCCAAGCATCAGTATCAGTACTACCACTTTTTAAAGCATATTTATGTGTAAGCTTTGATACAATAGACATACATGTAGGATAAGCATAATCAATTAAAGCACTATCATAAGTCCCAGTTAAAAGTTCATTAATAATAAAAGCATAAGAAGAATCAAGAACAACTTCAGTTTTCTCATAATCATAAGAATACAAAATATTTCCATTAATATCCTCAACTTTATTAATGAAATGTGGAGTAACCCTAGTACCTAAATTAGCTAAACTAGCATAAGCAGCAGTAAGTTCCAACATATTAACTTCATAAGTCCCAAGCGGTAAACTAGGAACAGCAGAAAGTGAAGTACTAATACCAACTTTTCTTAAAATATCAACAAGCTCTTCTTCTCCCAAAAACAAATGTGTCTTAACAGCATAAATATTATCCGAATAAGCCATCGCAAGCGCCAGAGAAATTTCCTTATTACCATAAACACTACCAGAATTTTTTGGAGAATAAGTTTTATCCCCTGAAAAATGAAAAGTTGTCTCCTGACTTAAAAACGAAGTAGAAGAAGTAAATCCCGATTCAAGTGCCCTATAATAAAGAAAAGGCTTTATAGTAGAACCAGGTTGTCTTAAAGAATAAAGAGCTCTATTAAACTCAGAAGTATTATAATCAGTTCCCCCAATAAGACCAATAACCTCACCAGTTTTTGAACTCATCATAGCCTTAGAAACTTGAAGTTCTTCATTTACTAAATTATCTTTAACAGAATTCTCAAGAGCAGTCTGAGCCTCAATATCAAGTGAAGTATATATTTTAAGTCCACCAGTTTCCAAATAACTATCTGGTATTTCACTAATGGAATAAAGTTCCTCCATCACTGCATTTTGATAATACATAAGCGAAGTAAGATTTAAATTATCTCTTTTTCCATACAAAATAATTTCCTGATTAAGAGCTTGCTCCATTTCCTCTTTACTTATATACTTATTATTATACATTCTTTCTAATACAATTTTTTGTCGTTCTTTAGCTAAAGAAAAATTATTAATTGGAGAATAATTACTAGGAGAATTAGGAATACCTGCAAGCATTGAAGCCTCAGCAAGAGTTAAATCATTAACATTTTTATTAAAATAAAACTTTGAAGCATTAGAAACTCCATAAACACCATGTCCATAATTTATAGTATTTAAATATCCTTCTAATATTTCCTCCTTATTATAATGAGTTTCAAGTTCAAAAGTAAGCCACATTTCTTTCCACTTTCTAGACCAAGTCTTATCAAAATTTAAAAATAAATTTCTTGCATATTGTTGTGTTATAGTAGAAGCACCTTGTACTATTTCATGAGCCCTAATATTTTCAGCAATAGCCTTTAAAATTCTCAAATAATCAAAACCCTTATGCTTATAAAAATTTTTATCCTCAACCGCAATAGTAGCATTAACCACTAAATCACTCATATCATTAATCGAAGCCCATTCCTTATTTTCATTACCACAAAAAATAAGATTATTATCTTTATCATATAAATAAAAAACATTTGCACTCTTTATATCAATTTTAGGAGTAATTGCAGAATACAAATATCCAATTAAATTTATAACAACAAATAAACCAAAAATTATCCCCAAAACAATACTACTAATCTTAAATATTTTTCTAAATATTTTTATCTCTTTTCTTTCTTTTTTCATTTAAACACCCATTTTCAATATTAGTATGAAAAAAAATAAAAAAAATATGTAAATATAACCAAATAAAAACAATACTACTTTTTAATACATAATTTGAAGCAATTTACATATTAACAAATACATGATATAATGTAACTGGAGGAAATTATGATTGATTTAACAAATTATAAGCATATTATATTAATAATAATGACATGTTTAGTCTTTACTTTATTAATAACATTTTATATAAAAAAAATAGCCAAACATATCGGAGCAATGGATATTCCAAATAAAAGAAAAGTTCATACAAAACCAATGCCAAGATTAGGAGGTTTAGGAATATTTTTAGGTTTTTTATTTGGATATATGCTTTTTGGAGTTCATAGTATTCAAATGAATTCTATCTTAATCGGAGGCTTTATTATAATTTTAGTCGGAGTAATTGATGATATAAGACCTCTCGAAGCTAAAACAAAACTATTAGGTCAAATAATTGCAGCTTGTGTACTAATATTTTATGGAAATATAGTATTAGATAAAATTACAATTTTTAAACTTACAATAAGTTTTGGATATTTAAAATACTTAATAACAATTATTTTTGTTTTAGGTTGTATAAACATAATAAACTTAATTGATGGTTTAGATGGATTATCAAGTGGAACATGTGCTATATTTTATTTAACTATAGGAATAATAGCATTTATAAAAAGTAATATCGGTGGTTTAGAAATAACTTTATCATTTATTATGCTAGGTTCAACTTTAGGATTCTTGTATCACAATTTTTACCCAGCAACTATTTTTTCAGGAGACTCTGGTTCAATGTTTCAAGGATTTATGATTGCAACTATTTCACTACTAGGATTTAAAACTGCAACATTCATATCATTCTTTGTACCAATTTTAATATTAGGTATACCAATATTAGATACATTATTTGCAATCATAAGAAGATTAATACAAAAAAAACCAATATATTTACCAGACAAAAGTCATCTACATCACCAATTATTAAACTTAGGATTATCACATAAAAATACAGTACTTGCCATATACGGTATGGATCTATTATTTGCCTCAGCATCAATAATATATATATTAAAAGATAAAACATTAGGAAAATATATCTATTTAGCAATATTTTTTCTAATAGTATGGATAATATTAAGAACAAGTATCATTAAAGAAAAACCAAAAGAAAATAAAGAAAAATAAAATTGTTAATTTATTAGCAGTTTTTTTATGCAATTAAAACTTTTATAAATGAATTTATCACAAAAAATAAGCCATATATAATTTTTTATATAAAAATGCAAAATTCCTTTGACAAATAGAAATATTATGATAAAATAAATAACCAGTTGGCTGGAAATTGGAAAAATTTACCAATTTTTGTAATTTGCGCATTAATTGCGCATAAAGCACAAAAAATTATTTTATAATGAAGGAGATGGATATGAAAGAATTTTTGAAATGGTTAGGTGTTAACGATAAAATTGCAAAAGTAGCAGTATGGATGCTTATAATAATGGTGTCACTTATAATTCTAAATATATTTTTAGAAAGTCTAGGTTTCCCATACTATAAGATTACTGCCGAAAATCTGTCAAAAATTAATTATGGGGAGGTTGTAGAGTTTCTAATTGGTTGTTTAACTAATATTCTTAATTTCTATGCTACAATTTTAGTAGTTGTAAGAGCAAAAGATTTTAAGAAGACAATAAAATATGCCATATTATACCTGATAATAATTGTTATAATGACTAATGTATTTAATTATGCAACAGCACAAATATTTATTTTTGCTTATGTATTAGGATATTTATTCTTTTATGGAAGAAAAAATTGGAAGTATTTGTTATATGGATTAGGAAGTATAGCATTAAACACAGGAGTTCAATACGTATTTTACTTATACAAAGGCAGATTTGTTGAATTTAGCTCAATAAGTATGCTAAACAAGTTAATTACATCACTAGATTACTTTATTATTATGACTTTCATAATAATTGTAAAAGAAATATATTTTAGTAAAAAATTAAAGAAGTGAGGTGAAATTATGCCTTTATTAGATCCACCAGCATGCTGGTTATGGTGGCCACAATTCAACAAAGAACAAGCATTTGCAAAAAAAATGGCAAAAAAATTAGCAAACAGAAAATAATACAATAGTTTGCAGCAATTAACATAACATGGGCCCTTATGTTATTTGCAAAAAGAAGGTGGTAGTATGGAAGAATTAAAAAATAATAAACCAAATAAAAAGAAAAGGAAAAATGGGATATGGTTTTCCAATAGTGAAAGTATAGATTTATATGCACAAGAAAAAGCAGAAAAATTAGAAGCACTTTTCTACAACATTATTTTCTATACCATAACTATTACAGTACAGTTAGTGCAAACAGCTGGAGTATTCTTTATTGCATACTTCAATGATGCATTTACTGAATTATCATTTTTTCTAGTAGGATTTTTCTTTACAAGATCATTCTTAGGAGAAACATTTCATTTAAATTCAACAGTAATGTGTACAACATTTACGTGGACCTCATTTTTCCTAATAACATTATTGATACCAAGTATTGATATAAGCGTATTCCTATGCATAATTTTAGGAACAGGAATGTCTACATATATGCATTACTTAGTAGTAAAGGGTGAAGAAAAATGCCAAGAAGATTAGGAACTTTAGTATTTTCAAATAATAAAGAAAAACTAGAAGATGTATGCAAAGAAAAAGGCTTAAACGGCTACGAAACAGAAATAATTATGAGAATATACTGGAAAAAACAAAGTTTAAATTTCATTGCAGATAATATGGAATTTGACAAATATGGTAAGATTCAAAAATATTATTCAGTAAGAAGTATAAATAACTTCCATAAGGAAGCATTTACCAAGATAATGAAATAGCACCACATTGATAAATATTTTTTTATTTTCACAAAATTAAAAAAAATCAAAAAAATTAAAAAGGAAAGAAGGTACAAAATTGTTACAATTTGTCTTATTAAGTAGTAACAAAAAGAATATTAGGGGTTATGAACTAGTAGTGGACAAATTATTGATGAAAGAAGACACAGATTATAAATATTATAACTATACTCTTCTAAGCGATGATTTACACGAGTTTATAAAAGAAGGGGAAAACGAAAGAATATACTTAATTGAAGAATCAGACACTATAAAAGCAACAGATATTCTTGAAGTGATAAGAAATAGTTATAATGATTTAAATTCTTTTATTATCATTATAGACAAAGATGCAAAAATAAAATGAAGTTACATATAAGAAAACTATATCGTTCATAAAAAAGTAGTAAATGATGTAAATAAATTATA
>CAYWQZ010000034.1:0-7438 GCA_964460565.1 uncultured Mycoplasma sp. | reverse complement strand
GTCAAGTGCTACTAATACCACAAAAATAGCGAACTAAGTGTTCGTTTTTTATATACTCTCGAATTTTATCATTTAATGTCCTTTTAATTTTTTGCTTTTACACTATTTTTATATTATAATATTATTAGAATCAAAAGGAGAAACTAATGAAAATAATTAAAAAAATTATACTAAGTTTTATATTACTATTTATCTTAACAAATAAAGTAAATGCTTATTATGAAGCCCCAGTAGATATTACAACAATGGATATTTACGAGTTACAAGAAGCAATTGATGGCGGTTACCTAACTTATGAATTATTAACAAGACTTTATTTAGATAGGATAGAAGCCTACGATAATAAGTTTAATGCAATTATCTCTATAAACGAAAATGCTATTGATGAAGCAAAAAAATGTGATATTGAATATCAAGCAGTAGGCAGAAAATCAATTCTATATTGTATTCCTATAATAGTAAAAGATAATATTGATGTAAAAGGTATGCCTACAACTGCAGGAGCTAAAGCACTAAGTGATTCTATTCCTTATAACGACTCAATTGTAGTGCAAAGATTAAAAGAAAAAGGAATGATAGTACTTGCAAAATCTAACATGAGTGAATTTGCTTTTATGGCTAGTTCTTCTAATAGTTCATATGGAAATACTAAAAATGCTTATAATACTAATTACTCAAGTTATGGTTCATCTGGTGGTTCAGCTGTTTCTGTTTCACTTCAATATGCTCCAGTTGCCCTTGGAACAGATACAAACTCTTCTTTACGAGCACCTGCCTCTGCTAATGGAGTAATTGGTTTTAGATCAACATTTGGCTTAATAGATACTACTGGAATATTAGCCTATGATATTACTCGTGATGTTGTCGGACCCCTTACTAAAACTGTTAAAGAAAACGCCTTATTACTTGAAACGATGGCTAACAAAAAAGAAGGAACTTATACTAACTTTAAAAATTCCACATTAAAAGATAAAAACATTGTCGTCTTAGACCAATTTGCCTATGGTGATGACACCAATATCTATGGGACAGGCTCTACTTATAGTGAAATAAAAACATTATTTGATGAAGCCTTAGAAAAAATGGAAAACGAAGGAGCAAATATAATACATTTAAAAAACTTCTATACTAAAGAATTTTATCAAACAGATCAAAAAGTTCTAGGTGGCTGGACCATGTGTTATGCCTTTAATAATTATATAAAAAATACTTCAAGTAAAATAAAAAGTTTCAAAGAATTAAGTAGTTCCAAAGGACATATTTATAGCCTTAAATCATATGCTGATGAGTGTAAAATAGATATAAGCACGGTAGATAAAAATAATTTATTAAAAGAAGATTATCGAAAATTTGTCGAAAGTATAATTCAAAATTACCAAGTTGATGCCTTCATTTACCCAACAACTAAAAATAAAGTATCTAAGATAGGACAAGATAATTTCGAATCCTCTAGTTATACCATAAGTCCAATACTAGGACTTCCATCTGTTAGTATTCCATTAGGTTTTGATAAAGACGGATTAATGTATGGAATAGAATTTGTAGGTAAACAAAATGATGAATCCACTTTATATAATATTATTTATGAGTTTGAAAAAATAAATAATGTATATGAACTTTCCACTTTAGCACCATCACTATATGAAATACCAGAAAATGTTATAAGACTAAAAGAATATTACGAAAATAACAAATCCACTATAATAATTAATTTATTTAATACTGAAAAGATAGAAATTTACAAAAAAAGTTTATATGAAATAGAGCAATTCTTCTTAAACTATAATGACTATGAAAATAAAGATGAAACATCGTATAAACTACTAAATGAATATAAACTAGCATTAGAAAACCTAGACAATAATACTTCTATAGTTATTTTAGTACTTATCATATTTGTTACTATATTTATAGTATTAAAAATATTTAAAATAAGAAAAACTAGACGGAAAAGAAAAAGTAAACATTAAATATTCAACCCTTTTTTAATCTAAATAATTCATTAGCATTCATAGAGAAATAAGTTATAATTAAATTATTTCTCTTTATTTTTAACAAATTTAAGTATATAATGTTATTAAGGTGATTAGTATGAAAAAAATATTAACAGGTTTAAAACCAACAGGAGAATTAACTTTAGGAAATTATATTGGTGCAATTATGCAAATGAAAAAAATGCAAGAGGAATACGATTCATATATCTTCATTGCGGATTTACATGCCTTAACAATTCATCAAGAACCAGCAGAAATACGTAAAAGAATTAAAGACTTCTTAGCATTATATATAGCATGCGGTATTGATCCAAATAAAAATGTTATATATTTACAATCAGAAAATGAATATATACCTTGTATATCATGGCTTTTAGAATGTTCTTCATATTACGGTGAAGCTTCACGTATGATTCAGTTTAAAGAAAAGTCAAAAGATAATGCCAACTTTACAGTAGGACTTTTAACATACCCAATATTGATGGCGGCAGATATATTATACTGTGATACTGATTTAGTACCAGTTGGAATAGATCAAAAACAACATGTAGAACTTGCACGTGATATAGCAATTCGTTTTAATAATAAATACGGACAAACTTTTAATGTACCAGAAGCTTTAGTAAAAGAAGGTTCAACTAAAATTAAAGATTTAAAAGATCCAACTAAAAAAATGAGTAAGTCAAGCGAAAGTCCTAAAGGAGTTATTACATTGCTTGATACAGATGAAGAAATAAGAAAGAAAATAATGTCTGCGACAACAGATAGTGAAATGCTAATAAAATATGATCCAATAAATAAACCTGGTATATCTAATTTAATGGATATTTGCACTTCCTTATCAAAAGAAACAAACGAAACATTAGAAGAAAAATTTACTAATAAAAACTATGGAGAATTTAAAAAATATGTTGCCGATGTAGTAGTAGAGCATCTATCTAATATTAGACAAAAATATTATGAATTGATAAATAGTGATACTTTAAATAAAATACTTGATGACGGAATTGATAAATCAAAAAAACTTGCCAAAGAAAAATACAATTTAATGAGAGAAAAAATGGGTATAGTTAGATAATTATATTCATTTTTCTAAAGATAAAGTATTATAATGTATTAAAGAAGGTGACTAAATGCCAAATATATTAACAGTATTAAGATTTATTATGTCTTTTCCTCTTTCATATTTAATATATAAAGATGAGAAAATAATTTTAATTTTAACCTTATTTATAATTATTTTAATCTCAGATTTTTTAGATGGATATTTAGCAAGAAAATATAATAAAATAACAACTTTTGGTAAATTAGCAGATCCCATTGCAGATCGAACTTTTGTTCTTTTAATTACATTAGCACTCTTATTAAATAAAAAATTACCAATATATAGTTTATTTATATTTATTAGAGATATCTTAGTTGCAGTTTTAGCATACTATCTTATGATAAAACAAAAAAGGGCTATTGGTTCAGATATATATGGAAAAACAAAAACAGTATTACATTTCTTATCATTAGGACTTGTTATAATATTAGGAAAATGGAACAATATATCACTTACTCTACTAATATTAGGTTTTTTAACCATAGTACCAGAAGGAATATATGTATTTAAAAAATATGTAAAGGAAGTATAATATGAATAATGAAGAAATAATAACAAAATTTATAAAAAGAAAAAGATTAACATACGAAGAACTAGCATACTTTTTTAATGGTTACCTAAAAGGTGATGTAAAAGATTTAGAAATGACTAGAGTTTTAAAATGTATATGTAAAAATGAATTAAGATATAATGAAATAATTTCCTTAGTAGATATTTTTATTAAAAGTGGAGAAAAATTTGATTTATCTATGCTTGATAATGTTGTAGATAAACATTCAACAGGTGGAGTAGGAGATAAAATAACTTTATTAGTAGGACCATTAGTAGCAGCATGCGATGTAAAACTTGCTAAACTTAGTGGAAAAGCTTTAGGATATACTGGAGGAACTATTGATAAATTAAACTCTATTAATGTAAATACTGATTTAAGTTATGATGAATTCATTAAAGAAATAAAAGATATTAATATGTCTATTATGAGTGCTACAGAAAATATATGTCCTATGGATAAAAAAATATATGCTTTAAGAGACGTAACAGGTACAACTAAATCAATTTCTTTAATTGCTATATCTATTATGAGTAAGAAAATATCAAGTGGATCATCTATTATATTAATAGATATAAAAGTAGGTAAAGGCGCCTTAATAAATAATAAAAAAGATGGATTAAAACTTGCTAAACTAATGATAAAAATAGGTAAACACTATAACAAACAAGTAGTATGTATGCTTACTAAAATGGATAATCCTCTTGGAGATAATATAGGTAATGTAATTGAAGTTTTAGAAGTTATTGACATATTAAAAAATAAAAAAAGTAATAATTTATCTAAACTTGCTATTACAATGTCTTCTTTATTAGTTAGTATGGGTAAAAATATTGATAAAACAATTGCTCTTAAAGAAGTTAATGATGCTTTAACAAATGGAAAAGCCTATGAAAAATTTAAAACTTTTGTTAAAAGACAAGGTGGTACATTAGATATTAAATTACCTAGTGGAATAGAAATAAAATCAAGAGAAGAAGGTTACATTAAAAGTATTAATAGTTTAGTATTAGGCAATTTATCCATGGCTCTAGGAGCAGGTAGAGTAAAAAAAGAAGATACAATTGATTATTATGCTGGTATTATATTAAATAAAAATGTTGGTGACTATGTCAAAAAAGATGATGTTATTTGTACCATTTATGGTAAGAAAAATATAGATATTGAAGAATTATACAAAGCTTTTTCATATAGTATAAAACCAATAAAAGAAGATAATATAATTATAGATATAGTAAAATAATATATAAAAATTAATAAAAAAATCAGAAATTGAAAAAAAGAAATTGAAAAAAATTAAATAAATTTTAAAACTATCTTGAAATAAGATAGTTTTTATTATATAATTTAAATGATATAGTAGGTTAAAATAGAAAAGGGTGTTATTTATGAAACTAAAAAGTAGAATAAAAAACTTTTTTAAAGATAAACGAAATAAAAAAATATTTATTATAGTAGTAACGTTAGTAGGAGCTTTATCAATTATTATTGGTACTACATTTGCATACGTTAGTTTTACGTTAACTAGTAGTAAAGATAATTTGATAAAAGCCGGTTGTTTAAAACTCGAAATGACAGAAAAAAATAATATTAGTTTAACAGATTCAATACCTATGTTAGATGAAAAAGGTTTGACACTAACGCCTTATACCTATACCTTAAAAAATACTTGTACTGTAGATGCTTATTATGAAGCTAATTTAGGAGTTATAAATACTTCAAATTTAGATAATGTTTCAAAAGTAAAACTTTCTTTAGGAGGAGATACTTATTTATATCCTGTGTTTATAGGATCATTACCTACTAATACTTTAGTTGAAACTGATAGTACTATATCAACTGCTTATCTAATGGATAGTGGTTATTTAAAAGCAGGTCAAACTAAAAATTTTGAACTTAGAATGTGGATTTATGCTGAAACTATAGAAATGACTGGTACTTTAGATGCTAAAGTTGTAATTAATGCTACAGCAAAAAGTGGGCCTGATATGAATTCATATACCGCTGGTTATAAAGCAATTAGTAATACATCAATAATAGAACCTACTAATGCTAATCCAGATTATGCTTATTCTGCACCATATAATGATACTGCAGGTAAACATTCACAAACAAGTGGTCTTGTAAATGTACTTGAAGATAACAAAAATGTTTATTATTTCCGTGGAGATGGAAGTAATAACTACATAACTTTTGCAGATTTGACATGGAGAATTATAAAAGTAAATAATGATGGAAGTATTAAGATAGCACTTAATAATAGTATTTCAGAAACATCAGCATATAACTCTACTAGTACAAGTGCAGATAGTTTAAACTATCAAACAAGTGCAATTAAAACAAAATTAGAAAGTTGGTATAATACTAATTTAAAAGATTATGAAACTTATATTGTAGATACATCATTTTGTAATGATTTAACAAATTCAAATAATTATTATGGAGCATATACTAGAAACGTTTCATCACATAGTCCAAGTGGTGTATGTACTAGTCCAATAACTTTGAAAATAGGTACATTAACTGCAGACGAAGTGTCATATGCAGGACTTATTTCTGAAAATTCTAATACTGGTAATTACTTATATCATGACTTTGATTATTGGACTATGTCTCCAGGATATTTTAATACAGATGCATATGTCTTCGGAGTAGTAGATGGCAAATTAAATACAGTAAAAACAAGTGAAACATTGTCTCTAATACCAGTAATTACATTATCAAAAGAAACATTACTATCTGGTACTGGAACTTCTACTAATTCATTTAGTATAATTGGTAAATATGGTACAGAAAACTTAACATACTCTGATAATTTACCACCAGTAATTAATTATGCTAGAACCAATGTAAACGGTCAAATTGAAATATCTGCAACTGATGGAGCATTTGGTACAGGAATAAGTGGATATTATATTTCAACTTCTAATCAAACTCCAACACTTACTGATACTAATTGGATAGCAAAAACATCTGAAAAATATCTTACAGACAAAATATATGGCAATGGAACATATTATATATGGGTTAAAGATGGCTCAGGTAATATTAGTAGTAGTAAATCATTAACAATAAATGTATTAGATACTACTAAAATAAAACCACAACTTACATCAAATTTAATTCCTGTATATTATGATGAAACTCTTAAAGTATGGAAAAAAGCAGATAATTCCAATGTTTCAACAAATTATAAATGGTATGATTATGCCAATAAAAAATGGGCTAATGCCGTTACTGTATATGATAATAGTTATGAAGATGAATCAGGTAATGATAGAGAAATTACTATAGATGGTGCAACACCATCATCTGCTGGTTTAGTATTTGATGGAACAAACGATGGAGTAAGCGCTTATGAAGATTTTGGAGTAACACTTCCTGCTACATATTCAGTTACATTTAAACCAACATCAATATCAACTAATCAAGTTGTTTTTGGAGATTATTCTACAAAAATAGCATTTGGTTTCAACAGTAGCGATATTATAACAACTATTGGAAATTTAAGAGCAGTCTTTCCAAGTACTAGTTTAACTGCAAATACTTGGTATACCGCTACAATTATTGCAAATAGTGCTACTGATATTAAACTTTATATAAATGGTGTAGAACAGACTGCTTCTTCTTCAACTGACTATTGGTACTGGACTTCAGGCTCATATATAGGAAGAAGAAATTATAGTGATGGCACTCAAACTTATTTTTCAGGAACAATTAAAAATTTTATGACTTGGGATAAAGCATTAACAAGATCAGAAGTATTAACAGCATATAATAATAATCAAT
>CAYWQZ010000033.1:0-7786 GCA_964460565.1 uncultured Mycoplasma sp. | reverse complement strand
TACTAGAATAAATATTTCTCATAAGCCTACCTCTAACATTCTAATAAGATTATACAATAGATGAAATAAAAACTCAAGATATAAATTAAAAAATAGTAATACTTAAACAAATAAAAAAGGCTTTTAGCCTAATTTGATAATATGTAGATTAGCATTAGTAGTGTTATCAAAAATTAATTCTGTATCATTAAAAGGAGATATTACTAAAGTAACTTCATCATCTTCTAAAAGAGTATGAATAGTAGAATTTGAAACATGAAATATGGTATTTGCTTTAGAAGAAACTCTTATATTACTTGCTGGTGCTGTTATTCCTGAAACTTGAACGCTAATATTAAAATTGGCATCAGTTGTAGTTGATAAATTTAGTGAATAACTAATTTCATAAATTCCTAATCTTTTTATCTCCATAGCATATGAACTATTATAATTAACGTGTAAAGCAGGACCAGTTGATTCTAAAGGAATAATTGCTTCCGTAAATTGTTTAACACTAAAACTTTGATCAGTATTGGTATATCTAAGTGCATATGCTTCTATTCCATAAGGATCACCTTTGGGGCCTTGAGGACCAGGTACTCCCTGTGGACCTTGTTCTCCGGTATCACCTTTTGGTCCCGGTTCGCCTTGAGGACCAGTTTCCCCAGTATCTCCTTTTTCTCCTCTTTCTCCTCTTTCTCCTCTTTCTCCTCTTTCACCTGGAATACCTTGTTCGCCTCTTGGACCAGTTTCTCCGGTATTACCTTTATCTCCTTGCATTCCTTTAGGTATATAAAAAGTTAGATGATGAATATTTCTATCAAAATCATCTGTAACAAAAGCTTCTTCACCTGCTTCAAGAGTTTCTGTTCCATCTATTGTTATTACTTCACTTATCCCTATTTCACCCGGAAATCCTCTTGGACCTATATCACCCTTATCCCCCTTATCTCCTTTTTCTCCTTGTTTACCTCTAGGTATTTTAAAATTTAATATTGCTTCTTTATTTGTTCCTACATTTGTTACTAAAGCTCCACTATCATATTCAACTGTTTCAGTTGTACCAACATCAATAGTAGCAGCACCATTATCACCTTTATCCCCCTTTTCTCCTTTATCTCCCTTATCTCCTTTTGGTCCTTTTATATATAAATATTTAATATTTTTAGTTGCTCTATCAATTTTTTCTTTTATTTGTTTATAACTATCATCATAATTACATTTATTTTTATCTTTATTCATACATACTCCTCCTAGTATAATTTATGATAAAAATATGTAATTAGAATTTTATTTAAAATTTTTTTATTTAATTTAATAAATTTAAAATATAAAAAAACCTTTAAAATCAAAGTTTTAAAGGAAATAAAATATTTTATTATTCATCAAAGAATTCATCAAAAAATTGATCGTCTGTTACACTACTATGCATATCAGCAATTTGTGAATTCACTACTTTTGGAACCTCTATTTCTTTAGGTTCTATAGTACTATTTACAATTGTATCACTTTCTAAAATTTCATTTGTTGATTGATTTTTCATTGTAGAATTGTAAATTTTTTCTTTTTCTCTTCTTTCTTCTTCTTCAAGTTCTGCTATTTTAGCATCTATTTTTCTAACTAAATCTTCAACATTAAATGGAGAACTAAACATTGAATTTGATGGTGTATTTATATTCATATCTTCATAAGCTAGTGTTTTATTTATATTAGAATTTGGTATATTAAACATAGGTTTTTCACTAATTTCTGGTTTTAAAACACTATTATTTACACTATTTAAACTATTATCTAAACTTTCATTAGATTGTGGTACTACCTCTATTTTTGGTTCTGGTTTATTAATATCATTTTGAGTAATTACCGGAGTTTCTTTTACTACTTCAGGTTTATTACTTGGCGTGCTGTCAAATAAACTTGCAAATGGATTAACACCTGACATATTAGCAAATGGATTAACATTACCACCAGAATTTCCAAATGGATTAGCACTTCCTCCTCCATTTATCATTTCTGCATATTTATTTTGTTTTTGTTTTTCCATATAATCTTTTAAATTAAATACAGAAATAGCTTGTCTTTCTCTTTGAACGAACGGATCGGCATCTTGTTTTTTATAACCCCAATTAGTTTTCCAGTTTGGATATAAATGTACTTTAGCAGTACCCATTCTAATACGAATTAATACCGCTTCATTTTCTTTCATTTGTTGAAGTTCTGAAACAGTAATTAATGGTCTAGTTTCTTCATGCTCTTTATCTCCCTTACCTACTTTTACTCTTCTTTCACCAGATAATTCACTTATTTCTTTTAATGCTGAAAGTTCAGTAGTAAGTAAATAAATTAAGTTATTACAGTTACTTCGTATTGTTTGAGCATTTTCTTTTCCATAAATTGAATCAAGTTGAGCGAAGTTTTGAATAATCATTGTAAAACGAACCCATCTAGAACGCGCTGCAGTAATCATAGTTGTAACATCTTTTAATGGTGGCATATTTGCAAACTCATCAAGAATAAAATTAGTTCTAACAGTTAAATGACCTCCCGGTAAGTTTTGTGCTGCTCCAATTAATGATTCATAACATTGTTTTATAAATATTGTAGCAAGTGCATGATATGTTTTCTTTTCATCTTGAATAACAAGGAAAACTGCTGTTTTTTGAGTCCCAATTGTATCCATATCAAAATCACTTCTAGATAACATTTCAGATAAATTTTCACGTGAAGCAAAAATTCTTATTTTTTGACGCATTGTTGATAAAATAGAACCTTTTGTATCTTCTGGTGCAAAAACAGTACCAGATGCAGAAATATATGCTGCAGAAGAAGGATCTTTTCCATTAAAGTATTCTTTTATATAAGTACTTCTAGGACCAAATTTTTCTTCACCAATGCTTGTCATAAGTGAAACACTATTAATATTAATTTGTTCTGGTGCTGCATCTTCAAATAAACCTAAAGTTAAACCAACAAAATAATCGGCTGCGGTTTTCTCCCAGAAAGGATCTTTATTACCCTCTTCGTAAAGAATATTAGAAGCAACGTCATCTAATAACTCCATTGCTTTATCTGTATTACCATTTTTATATAATTGGTATGGAAGTGCAAGTGGATTCCAACAATTACCTTTTTGAGGATCTCTAAAGTTTAATACTACTATCTTATAACCTTTTTGTTTTAACAAACTAGCAGATTCTTCATAAATTTCACCTTTAGGATCGGTAATAATCATTGATTCACCTTTTCTTGCTAAAGCTTTTACCATTGGATGAACGATATCTTGTGTTTTACCTGAACCTGTTGAACCAATAATGATATTATGTGATTCTTTATTATCAACCCACATTCTTTTACCATCATTAATAATAGGAACTCCAGCAGCATCATAAGTATCATCAGTTAATTTTACTGATTGTAAAACTTCTTTTACTTCTTTTTCAGTTCTTAAACGTGAAAAACTATTTTCTTCTTTAGAACCAAATTTTATACCAAAACCTTTTTCTTTTTCAAAAAAGTAATCTTTTAAAGAAGTCATAATAACAATAAATGCTGCAATATAGAATACTAAACATGCTGAAAAATGATTTACCATTCCTGGAATTGGGTTTAACCCTGCAAATGAACCAGTTGAAGCAAAACTATTAATATTATTAACAAATATTGCTATTATAAACCAAAGTGCTACTGCAAATATAGCAAATATTAACCAATCTTGTGGTTTAGCTTTTAATTTAAATTTCATAAATTCACCTCGAAATAACTACTAATATTTTAACAAATATCTTAAATAAAGTCTATAGAAAATTAAGAAGAAGAGAACTTTTATAGTCCTCCACCTGTACCAAATGATTCAAGTTCTTCTTGAGTTACAATAACACTTATTCGCATTCTACGAGATCCACATACAAACAAAGCTTCACCTTGAGAATAACGTTTAATACTTTCTTTTTCATTATCATTTAAATCGATAAGTAAAGATAAATCTTCAACTGCTTGTTTCTTTAATCCCATTACTAAATAATAAGCAGCATTATCAAAAATTGCTTTTCCTTGTGTTAATACTTCACTAGGAGTAAAATCACTAGGTTGTTGTGTAATAATTATATTACCTGTATTATATTTTCTACTTCTTCTTTGCATTTGTGCTAAGAAATCTGCTCCAAGAACATTACCACCAGATAATAATACATGAGCTTCATCAACCATCATAACTGTATTTATTGATGAATCAAGACATAAACTCCAAGCAAATTTTAAAATGTTAAAGAATAAAGCATTTCTTATATTTACATCTGCATTCATAAGTTCTCTTATATTAAATACTATAAAATTACTTCTAGGTGCAATTGTAGTATGACCGTTAAAATAAAATCTAAGTTCATTAGTAAGTGGTCTTATTTTAAGTTCAAGTCTTTCTAATATATCCCTTTCATGAGTCATTTCAGTCATATATGTAAGTTTACCTTTAATTGTTGTATATACATCATCAAAAGTTGGATACTGATTAGAAGTAAAATTAGAAAAATCTGTATTAAAATCTATACCAAATCTTTTATATGTCTCTTGTACTAATTCAATAAATATATTAAGTACATCTTCTTCAATAGATGGATCATAATATTTCATAAAAGCCTTTAAAAATTGAAGTGTTTTAGTAAGCACTGTATATCCTAAACCTTGTTTAATTTCATCTTCATCAGCTTCAATTAAAACTTCTAAAGGGTTAATTAATCCATATTCTCCACCCTTACCTAAGTCTATTGAATCTCCACCATATAATTCAGTCATATCTTTAAGTTCATTTTCTGGATCTATCGCTACTATTTTATAACTATTACGAAGTGCTGACCTTAATAATAGTTTAGCAGCAGTACTTTTTACAGAAACAGATGTACCTAAAATAATAATTTTTGCATTATTTCTATTATGTTCTTTTCTTATTTGATATAAGAATTGATTAAATAATATAACTCCACCAGAAAAATCTGTACCTAAAAGTGTAGAAGCTCCTGGATCTTAAATACTATCAAAGATATAAGGATCCATACCTGCAATTGTAGGAATAGGAATAATTGTACCAATACGTTCTTCTATATCTTGTTTTGGAAATAATGGGATAATTGATTTTAAAACTTTCTCTTGTTCGAAACGAAGAGGCATTGCACGAAGTCCCATTGCATCCATATAATTTTTAACTTGCATCTTTTTAATTTCTAATTCTTCTTTTGTATCTGCTACTATTACAATATGCATTTGAAAATCAAATACTTTAGAATCAGCACTAGCAAGTTGAGTAATAAATTGCTCTAATGTATCATAATCTTGTCTTATTCTTTCTTGATTAGTACGATCTTTTTCATCTTGATATCTTGTCTTCATAGAAGCAAGTTCTTTATTTAATAATTTTCTTAAAGTTGAAAATGGCACAGGCATATGTTTAATAACTATTTTAACACCTGGTAAATTAGTAATATTAGATAAAAAACCTACTCCAATATAACGAGGATAAGACACAACTGTTAAAATAGTCATATATTTATCACTAACATTAATCATACTACTATTAGAAAAATCTAATCCTTTTGGAGCTACTTCTGATTTAAATAAACTCATAATGGTAACACCGTTCCTTTCTCAAATCTTCTTCCTGCATTTAAGAAAGTATCAAGAATGGTTCTTAAATCATCATTTGTTGCTTGACTTGCAATAAGTCCACAACTTGCTAAACCATTAATCATATTCCTTATTTTTTTATTTAGCATATCCATATTTTTTTCTTTAAATAATAAATAATATTCAGTATCTACAACATTATTATTAACAAACATTTCACCCTTATCCATATCTTGAGATATAAGCTTTCTTATTCTTGGATCTTGTGTTTTGTTATATAAAAGTTGAAGTTCTGCTTGATACATAGCAATATCTACTGGACGATCAGCCACAATAAGCCAAAAATCATAATCAATTGTATTATAGAAATTCATAAGACCTATTAATGTATTATCCATTTGATATCTATCTAAAATAAAGATATTTTTAGGATTTATTTTTACACCTGCAACCATTTCTCCTTGATTATTATACATAATATCATTTTTAATTGCCTTTAAATTTAGCCAGTTTTCTGTATATTTAGGATTATTTTGCGCTGCTTTTGGTAGTGGTCTACTTTTAGCATTAGTTTTATCAGACATACCTGATTGAACTCTCATACCTGGGTTCATATAATTTCCATTTATTTGACTTTTTCCTTGATTAATTTGTCCATCATTCATCTTGTTGTTCATACTTATAACACCAACCTCTCCATATATACTTTTTCCTGTTTACAAAGTGAAATTTCCATATTTCACCAATAAATACTCTTACATTGTGATAACTAGCAACAGGGAAAACTAGCAATCCCGCAATAAAAGTTGGAAGTATTATTACTATTACACCCCATAATTCAGTAGCAGATAGAATAAATAATAACATTAGAGTAATAGCAAGCCCAATTCCTGCAATTATTAAGTCAGTTAAATACATAAATCCAAATATTAATGATTGTTTCTTACTATTAGCAGGTACTAAGTATGTATAATCTCCCACTTATATCAGCCTCCTTTTTATTTCTATGATTTTTTAGAATATTCATCAAACGCAACTGCTCTAGTGTATTCATCAGATTGTTGTACGCTAGTAATTTGTCTTTCATAAAGGTTGCGTAATTGTGTAGCACGATCTTCACTATCCAAGTAATCTTGATAAGTATCAATTTTAGCTTCAACTAGACGACCATTTGCATCTTTTACTCTTAACTCTTTTCTAAGTGCTGATTTAGCATTATATGTAGTTTGAAGCACAGACATTGCTTGTCTTACTTTTCCTGCATCTCCTGCTTTATATTCTATATCAACAGTTTCATCTGATCCAGTTTTTAAATTTCTATAAGTTTTGCCGTTATAATTGAATCTGCTTCCAGTGTTAGCTATATAATTACCATTTTTGTCTTTTGATGTCATCCATTTTATATATTCTTCTCTAATCTTTTTATAATCAGCTTTACCAATTTCACCATTAGCAAGTTTTGTATTTAAATCGGAAATAACATTATTCTTTTCTGCCATTGCTTCAACATTATCTTTTTGTTTTCTCCAATCATCTAACATTTTTTGATTATCTACTTTCTCTTTTATTTTATTATCTAATTTAGTTTTTGGAGAAAATCCAAGAGTACCAGCCATTTCTGCTGCAGTACGTCTAAAGAAACCTAATCCATTTGCTTTAGCATCATTTATCCTAAAGTTTTTAGCACTTACTTTATGGGCTCCACCTAAAACATCACCTTTATATCCAGAACCAGCTCCTTGAAGTGCACCACGAGCAAAACCAGAAACCATACCTAAACCTTTTCCAGTTGCTGCTCCAACAAAACCACCAATTACTGCTCCAGTTGCAGTTGTTACACCTTTTTTAGCAATATTAAATACATCTTTAAATGAACCTGCTGTTACTTCTATACCAAATATTTTATTAATCATACTTGGAATAGCTTTTATAAATATTAATAATGCTATTATATAAAATAATGTAAATCCTTTTGTATTAGCACCAAGCACTACATCAAGTAAATTAACAACTATACCAATAGCAAATAATTTAATAAATATATCTGCATATGTAGATAAATACATTTTACCCCATGAATTAAATATTTTATCTTTTGGATCTATATAACTAATTACTGCAATTGGTGCAATTATCTGAAGTAACATAAGTTTTAAACTCCTGATAATTACATCTACACATATAAATATGAAAT
>CAYWQZ010000032.1:0-7841 GCA_964460565.1 uncultured Mycoplasma sp. | reverse complement strand
AACTGAGGTTTTATTTAAGCCTGATCCTGAGATATTTGATACTGATATTTATGATTATGATACTATGAAGGTTAGGGTTAGGGAACTTGCATTTTTAAATAAGGGTTTAACTATTACTTTAACTGATGAGCGTAGTGATGATGTTAATACTGAAAAGTTTTGTTATGAGGGTGGTATTTCTGAGTATGTAAGGTTTATAAACAAGGAAAAGAATGTGCTTCATAATGATATTATTCATTTGGAAGGTGAAGAAGGCGGAGTATTTTTTGAAGTTGCTATGCAATATAATTCTAGTTATAATGAGAATATTTATTCTTTTGTTAATAATATAAATACGCATGATGGTGGAACGCATGAGGAGGGTGTAAAAAGGGCTCTTACTCGTGTTATTAATAGTTATGCTAGGAAGAATAATATTTTGAAGGAGAAAGATGAGAGTTTAACTGGTGATGATGTTAAGGAAGGTCTTACAATGATTATTTCATGTAAGCATCCTAATCCTCAATTTGAAGGTCAAACTAAGGGTAGACTTGGAAATAGTGAGGTTAGAAAGCTTGCTGATAGTGTGTTTTCTCAAGGTTTTGAAAGGTTTTTAATGGAAAATCCTGGAGATGCTAAGATTATTGTTAATAAAGCAATTCTTGCTTGTCGTGCTAGGAATGCTGCTAAAAAGGCTAGGGAAACAACTAGAAAGGGAGATCTTTCTATTAGTAATTTTTATGGTAAGTTATCTGATTGTAAGAGTAAGGATCCATCTATTTCTGAGATTTTTATAGTCGAAGGGGATTCTGCGGGTGGTTCTGCAAAGAAGGGTAGAGATTCTATGACTCAGGCTATTCTTCCTCTTAGGGGTAAGATTTTGAATGTTGAGAAGGCAAGGCTTGATAGGGCTTTAGGTAATGAGGAAATTAGGACTATTATTACTGCTTTTGGGACTGGTATTGGTGAGGAATTTGATTTGTCTAAGTTAAGATATGATAAGATTATTATAATGACCGATGCTGATGTTGATGGGGCTCATATTAGGGTACTTTTGTTAACTTTATTTTATAGGTTTTTTAGGCCAATTGTTGAAGCGGGACATGTTTATGCAGCTCAACCTCCTTTGTTTAGGATTATGCATGGTAAGACTAGAAAGTATGTGTTAACTGAGGAGGAAAAAGATGATTATTTGAGGTCTTTATCTGAGAGTGTTAGAAATCGTGTTGAAATAGCGCGTATGAAAGGTTTAGGAGAAATGGATGCAGAGGAACTTAATGAGACTACAATGGATATTGAGAAAAGAACTTTAAGAAAGATAACGGTTAATGATTGTGCTTCTGCAGATGCTATTTTTGAGAAACTTATGGGTGAAGAGGTTGAACCTAGACGTAAGTTTATTGAGGAAAATGCTGATTATGCACAGAATTTGGATTTTTAGGTGGTGAGTTGTATGAATGAGAATAAGAATGAAAATTTAGAAGATTTAAGTGTTGAAAGGGAGAATGAGGAAGTTAGTACTGATGAGTTTAGTGGTAGTTTTCATGAGCGTGATAGTTTATCTGAAAATAATATTGTAAAAGAGGTATCTGATTCGTTTCTTGAGTATTCTATGAGTGTTATTAAGGCTCGTGCTCTTCCTGATTTAAGGGATGGTTTGAAGCCAGTTCATAGAAGAATTTTGTGGTCTATGTATGAGACAGGTTATACTCCTGATAAGCCTCATAGGAAGTCTGCTACTACTGTTGGTTATGTTATGGGTCATTATCATCCTCATGGTGATTCTAGTATTTATGAGGCTATGGTTAGAATGGCTCAGGATTTTAATCAGAGGTATTTGCTTGTTGATGGTCATGGGAATTTTGGTAATATAGAGGGTGATGGTGCAGCTGCATATCGTTATACTGAGGCAAGGCTTTCTAAGATTTCTTTGGAGCTTTTAAGGGATATTAATAAGGATACTGTTGATATGGATGATAATTTTGATGTATCAAGTAAGGAGCCTAGTGTTTTACCTAGTAGATTTCCTAATATTTTGGTAAATGGTTCAATGGGTATTGCTGTTGGTATGGCTACGAATATTCCTCCTCATAATTTGGGTGAGGTAATTGATGGGTGTATTGCTTATATTGATAATCCTGAGATTGATACTTTGGGGTTAATGCAATATATAAAGGGTCCTGATTTTCCTACTGGTGGTATTATTTTGGGTAATTCGGGTATTAAGAAGGCTTATGATACTGGTAGGGGTTCTATTACGATAAGGAGTAGAGCAACGATTGAAGAGGTAGGAAATCATCATAATATTGTTATTACTGAGGTTCCTTATGGTGTTAATACGTATGAGCTTAAGAACAAGGTTGCTGAATTGGTACATAATAAGGTAATTGATGGTATTGCTGATTATCATACTGATTTGAAGAATGGTGTTAGAATTACTATTACTTTGAAAAGGGATGCTAATCCGCAAGTTGTTTTGAATAATTTGTATAAGTATACTAATTTTCAAATTTCTTATGGTATTATTTTCTTGATGCTTGATGGACAGACTCCTAGAACTTTGGGTCTTAAGAGTATTATTTCTAAGTATATAGATCATCAAAAGCAAGTAATTACGAGAAGAACTTCTTTTGAACTTAATAAGGCTTTAAAGCGTGTTCATATTTTGGAGGGTTATAGAATAGCTCAAAATAATATTGATGAGGTTGTTAAGATTATTAAGAATGCTGATAGTGATATTGATGCGAAGAGTAAGTTAATGGAAAGGTTTGGTCTGTCTGAGGTTCAAACTGATGCGATATTGGAACTTAAGTTACGTCGTTTAACTGGTTTGGAACGTGATAAGATTGAGTCTGAGTTAAAGGAATTATTGAAGTTGATTGAAGAGTATAGGGCTATTTTGGCTGATGAGAAGAAGGTTCTTGAGATAATTAAGTCAGAAATGCTTGAGATTAAGAATAGGTATGCAGATGAAAGAAGGACTTCAATTGATATGACGGCGATTGATTTTATTGAAGATGAGTCTTTAATTCCTGTTGATAATATTATGATTTCTTTAACTGATAAGGGTTATATTAAGAGATTATCTACTAGTACTTATAAGTCACAAAATCGTGGTGGTGTAGGTATTAAGGGTATGACTACTAATGATGAGGATAATATTAATTTGCTTGTTACTTTGTCTACGCATGATGATGTGATGTTCTTTAGTAATTTTGGTAAGGTTTATAGAATGCGAGGTTATGAAATTCCTGAAGGAAGTAGGCAATCTAAGGGATTACCGATTGTTAATATTTTACCAATTCAAAAGGGTGAGGTTATAACTTCTATTATACCTATTGATAAGGAAAAGGTTTCTGATGATCAGTATATAATGTTCTTTACTAAGAATGGTTTGGTTAAGAAGACAAGTATTTCTGAATTTGAGTCTATTCGTTCTAATGGTAAGATTGCTATTAGTTTAAGAGATGGTGATGAGTTAATTAGTACTAAGCAAACTTTTGGTTCTAATGAGGTTATTATTGCTGCGAATAATGGCAGAATGGTACGATTTAATGAGAATGAGATACGTGTTATGGGAAGAAGTGCTGCTGGTGTTAAGGGTATTGATCTTGTTGATGGTGCTTATGTTATTGGAGCAGAGGTTGTTAATAGTTCTGAGTTAATTTTGGTTGTTACTGAAAAGGGTTATGGTAAGAAAACTGATGTTAATGAGTATAGGTTAACTCATCGTGGTAGTAAGGGTGTTCGTGGATTGAATATTACTGATAAGAATGGTTTAATTGTGGCATTTAAGTCTGTAATTGGTGATGAAGATTTAATTATTACTACTAATAATGGTATTGTTATTAGGCTTGATATTGCTAAGATATCTACTTTGAAGAGAAATACGCAAGGTGTAAGGTTGATGTCTTTAAAGGAAGGTCAAAGGGTATCTACGGTGACTATAACTGAGAAGGTTGATAATGATATTAGTGTTACTGATGAGGATGTTAATGGAAAGGCTGAATAGCCTTTTTTATTTGTTTTTTAAATTGTTAATAAGTCTTTTTTGTTTTGAGTTTGTATTTGTTTTGTTTTTTTGTTTTGATGTAGTAATGTTTTTGTTATAGTGGGGGTATTGGGTTAAAATTGTATATTTTTTTGTGTTGTTAATAAGTTATTTAGCGCTGTTTTAGTATGTTTTTTTTTTATTTGTATGAGTGAAAAAATAGTATTTTTAAATAGTTTTTCTATCGTTTTTTAAATTGTTAATAAGTTTGTTTTTCTTTCAAAATTATTTCCCGGGAAATAATCCGTGGAGCAAAAGTGTATTGAGAATACAAAAAAACGAACATAAATGGTTATTTCTAGTTAAAAATGTAATTTGTGTACGATTGTGGGTGATTTGTTTTTTTGATATTGCTGTTGTTATATATTAATAATTAGTATTTAGTTAGTGGTTTTATTATGTTTATATTATTTTTTTGATAAGGAATTTAATGTGACGAGTTGTATTTTTTTAATAGTATGACTGGAAGAAGGTGGGTTAATTATTTTATAATGTTTTTTAAATTGTTGATAAGTCTATTTTTCTTTCAAATTATTTCCCGGGAAATAATTTGCTGAAGCAAAAGTGTATTGAGAACACAAAAAAACGAATAAAATTAAATAGGTTATTTTTGATTAGCATAAAGTGAAATTTTATGAGTTTTGTTGTTAATATTATTGGTATAAAAAGGTTACTAATATTAGTATTAGTGTTGATATTATTTATTTGTATTGTTAATAAGTCATCTTTCTTAAAAAAATATATTTAATATAAATTTGTGAGTAATTATTTATGTTATATATGGGTTAGTGTTAGTTTATTGTTTTATAATTTATGAAAAAAAGTAAATTTTTAATAATTAATATATGTATTTAATATTTGTTATTTAGAGTTTTAATTGTTTTTGTATTAAATAATTAAGTATTCTTCAAATTGTTGATAAGTTTGTTTTTCTTTCAAAATTATTTCCCGGGAAATAATCCGTGGAGCAAAAGTGTATTGAGAACACAAAAAAACGAACATAATTGACTGTTTTTTGGTAAATATTGGTAATTTGTTAATTTTGCTATTTTAAAGTTATTCAAGATGTTAAATATTATTTTATTAATTATTGATTGATGGTTGTTATTTAATAATGTTTCACGTGAAACATAGGGTATGTTGTAGAAATTATATTTGCATGGAATAGTAGGGTCAATGTTTCACGTGAAACATATAGTTTGTTGTAGAAATTATATTTATATAGAATGGTAGTAACAATGTTTCACGTGAAACATATGGTGTGTTGCAGAAATTATAGTTATATAGAATGGCGGAACAATGTTTCACGTGAAACATATAGTTTGTTGCAGAAATTATATTTATATAGAATGGTAGTAACAATGTTTCACGTGAAACATATAGTTTGTTGTAGAAATTATAGTTATATGGAATAGTGGGGACAATGTTTCACGTGAAACATATATGAAAATAAATAGTAATGTTAAAATATTGTTGACAAATATTTAATAATAAAATATTATATTTTTAGTGCAACGCATATATTAGAAATAGGTCAGGATTGAAAAATAGCAGCCTTAATAGTCACTGTGCGTGTGCACTATTTTTTTAGGAGTATTGTTTATGAATGAAAAATATATGAATTTAGCGATAAAAGAAGCAATTATAGCTGCTAAAAAGGGAAATGTACCGGTGGGTGCGGTAATTGTTAGAAATGGTAAGATTGTTGCTAAGGGTCATAATTTAAAAAATAAATGTTTTATTTCTTTATTACATGCGGAGGTTGTTGCTATTTATAAGGCGTGTAAAAGGTTAAATAAATGGATTTTAGATGATTGTGAATTATATGTGACTTTAAAACCTTGTAAGATGTGTTATTATGCTATTGCGGAGTCTCGTATTAAGAAAGTATATTATTTAATGGAGTCTAATTATAATGAACAATTGGAAAAAAATGGAAAAAATATTGAATTTGTTTTGTTAAATGATAATTATAATTATTCTAATATTGTTAATAAGTTTTTTTCTGGTTTGAGGAACAAATAAATGTTTCTTTTTTTTTATTATTAAGTTATAATAGTAAGTAATTTTGGAGGTGTATTATATGGGTTATTTGGCTTTATATCGTAAATATAGACCTGATAATTTTAATGATATTGTTGGTCAAAAATATATTATTAAAACTTTAAAAAATGAGGTTGCAAATAATAAAATTTCACATGCTTATTTATTTTTTGGTCCAAGGGGAACTGGAAAAACTACAATGGCAAAAGCAATTGCTAAACTTATAAATTGTAATAGTTTAGATAATTTGAATCCTTGTGAAAAGTGTGAAAGTTGTTTGTTATTTAATCAAAAAAGTAATCCTGATATTATTGAGATCGATGCTGCGTCGAATAATGGTGTTGAGGAGATTAGGACAATTAGGGATAATGTTGCTTTGATGCCATCTGTTTCTAACTATAAGGTGTATATTATTGATGAGGTTCATATGCTTAGCTCAGGTGCTTTTAATGCTCTTTTGAAAACTTTGGAAGAACCTCCTAAACATGTTGTTTTTATACTTGCTACTACAGAATTTTATAAGGTTCCTGAAACTATTGTATCTAGGTGTCAAACTTTTGAATTTGAAAGAATTTCTGAAAATGAGATTGTTGATAAGTTAAATTTTATTGCAAATGCCGAAAATATTAAGGTAGAGGAAGATGTTTTGCGTTTAATTGCTAAGTATTCAAATGGTGGATTGCGTGATTCTATTAGTATGTTAGATAAGCTTGCGGCAGTTTCTTCTGATATTAAGGTGTCTGATTATTATGAATTATGTGGTATTGCTTCTAATTTTCAAATTGTTGATTTGTTAAAAAGTATATATAGTTCAGATGTTAATGAAGTATTTAAACTGTTAGAGTCTTTAAATAAAGAGGGTAAAAGTTTATATTTAGTTATTGATAAGTTAATTGATTATTTTAAAGATTGTATTATTAACAATTTTGATTCTTTGAATGAAAATATGGATTTAAATATATATTATAAATGTCTTGATATATTATTAGAAACTCAATTAAATTCAAAAAGTTTGGAAAATCCTAATGTGGTTATTCAAGTGGGTATATTGAAAGTTATTAATTTATTTAAAGGAAAACAAAATGATAAAATTATTTCCCGGGAAATAATTTTAGAAAAAAAGTGTGTTGAAAATACAAAAAACGGAACGAAATTTTTGAAAAGCGATGATAAATTGGAAAATTTTGGAAAAACTGGTAATATTGGAAAAATTGATTATGATAAGGTAATTGTTAACAATGCTCTTGCTACTGCTAATAAGAATTTTTTGGAGGCTATTAAAGAGAAGTGGATTTTGTTTTCTAAATATTTGAATGATGAGGAATATTCTAGTGTTGTTTCTTATTTACTTGATGCTCAAGTAAGGGTTGTTGGAGAAAGTGATGTTATTATTTCAGTTAATTATGATTCTATTTTAATAAATGTTAATAAGTGTTTAAGTAAGATTACTGAGTTATTTAATAAAGTTATGGATAATGTATACAATCTTGTTTTTGTTACTGATTCTGAGTGGGGGGTAATTAAGGATAAGTATATGTCGGATAGAAAAAAAGGCATAGTTTATATGGTGAAAACTTCTTCTGAAGATAATAATAATGATTTAGTTGATGAGACTACGCATAGTAAAATATTAGATGACGCTGTTAATTTGTTTGGAAATGATATGATTGAGTATAAATAATGGTATTATTTTCAAAAATTATTTCCCGGGAAATAATCCGCGGAGCAAAAGTGTATTGAGAATACAAAAAAGAGAACTAAAACCATT
>CAYWQZ010000031.1:0-7939 GCA_964460565.1 uncultured Mycoplasma sp. | reverse complement strand
GTTATACCCTTTTTTCTCATATCGAAAAAAGACCATAACTTGCTAAACATTATACAATAAAAAGACTAGTAAGTCACACCAATCTTTTATTATTTTTATAATAACATTTATTTAAAAGATATAATGTATTAATTTTTAAGTGTTCCAATAGATACCACATAAATTCCATCTTCTCTTTTATATGAATAATCTGCACCAGTAAGCACCATTAAAAATGATGGTTCTAAAGATTTTTCTTTATCAATACGTTCTTTAAATTTAAGTAAGTTATTAGCAGCTTCATCAATATAACCTGCTCCCAGTTTTATTTCTATTGCCCCCCATTTATCATTAGGTAATCTAAGTATTGCATCTACTTCAAAGTCTTTTTCATCACGATAAAAACTCAAATCTCCTCCTAAATATTCTGTATATATTTTTAAATCTCTAATACAAAGATTTTCAAACATCAAACCAAACATTTTTAAATCACTAATTAGATTTTGAGGAGAAATATCAAGTAAGGCAGTTGCTATAGATGGATCTGTAAAATATCTTTTTGGCTTTGTCCTTACTCGATACTTGCTTCTAAAGTTTAATTTAGTAGCATTTACTTCTTCAATTACAAATAGTTTTTCTAATGTGCTTAAATAATCTAATAAAGTAGGTCTAGATATATCAAAAGCAAAACTATTTTTAACATCTTCTTCTAAAACAGAATTAGATACTTGTGTAGAAATATTTCTTGCTAAACTTTTTAATACACACTTCATTTTTTCAGGATTTCTTTCTATACCACTAACATTTTTTACTTCTTCATGAATTAAGGATTTAACATACTCTTTAGCTACTCTATATTTTGCATCAGAATTAATACCAATTGAAGCAGGCCATCCACCTCTTACAATTACATTTGCTAAATCTTCTAAAGATAGTTTTGATACTCCAGATATATCCTTACCCTCTAAAATGTCAGAAAAAGACACTTCTCCAGTTGAATCACCTGATTCATATAAACTCATAGTACGCATAACTACTCTAGAAATTCTTCCAGTTTCTGTATGCATAACCTCTCCTTCGCTAGGTTTAGCAGAACCAGTTAAAATATAACTACCTTTTATCCCGGTATGATCTACATCGGTTCTAATGGAATCCCAAACTACTGGATACATTTGCCATTCATCAAACATTCTAGGCTTTTCCCCAATTAAAAATAAAGATGGTTTAGTATTTTTTATTTCCTCATATTCATTTTTCTTATCAGGATTTTGAAACTCAATTATACTCTTTGAATGATGCGCTCCAGTTGTAGACTTACCACACCACTTTGGACCTTCAATTAAAACAGCGCCCATTATTTCCATTAATTCTTCTATTTCTTTATCAATAATTCTAGGTAAATATTTCATAACATCAACTCCTTACAATTAAATTATACTCTTTCTTTATATAATACGCAATATATATTTTACATTTCGAGAAAAAAATACTTTACAAAAAAAGAAAAAAAATAATTTTATATTAAAAAAAGTGTAATGATATGACACTAATTTTAACTTACATATTATTTTATCTAAATTATCTTCATATATTAAACTATAATAATATCTTTCATAATCTTTAATTAAAAAATAATCATCAAGTTTTAAATATACTAACATATTTCTTTCTAACTTTAATTTTATTATATGAAGTTTTCTTCATCTATGTGCACAATAACATATTTTATGAGTTTTAACTATAGAAAAATTTTTCCAAAAAATTACCACAAACTATACTAATCTTAACTTACCTCTTATTTTATCTAAACTATCTCCATATATTAAACTATAATAATCACTTAATTTAACTATATCTATATCACTTATATCATCTATATTTACATAAAAGTTATTATCATAATAATATGTTTCATAGTCTTTAATTAAAAAATAATCATCAAGTTTTAAATATACTAAAGCATTTCTTTCTAACTTTAATTTTATATCTATTAAGTCAGGAAAAAAATCTAAATCACTTTCTTTGTTTACTTCAAGAATTAATCCATATTTTTTATTCATATATAAAGTAACATTATAAAAACCTGATATACTGCTTAAATATCTTTTTTTTATATGAAGTAATGTCTTCTTTATATATTTTTCTATTTCTTCTTTACCTAAGTTTTCTATATTCTCCTTATTTTTTAATCTATATATTATAAAGTTATCATCAGAAACTATAATTTTCATTTGCTTCACCTAATTTTATTGTATGAAAAAAGACTTATAAAGTTTCTTCAATTAAGTCTTCTATTTCTTTTAAAATATTATCTCTTCCTTCTTTTGTTACATTAGATAAAACGATAAATGAATCTCCTTTTTCAAGTCCTAAAGTTTTTAGTATTATTTCTTTAGATTTTTCTCTTTTTGAATTAGGTACTTTATCTGATTTAGTAGCAACAATAGTAACAGGTAAATTATAGTACTTTAAAAATTTATACATTAAAACATCATCTTCGCTTGGTTTATGTCTATAATCTACAAGCATATATGTTCTTTTTAAATTTTCTCTTTTTTCTAAGTACTCTTCAATCATTAAACCGAATTTCTTTTGTTCTTTTTTACTTACATTTGCATAACCATATCCTGGTACATCTACAAAGTAAAATTCTTTATTAAGTAAGTAAAAATTTAAGTTTCTAGTTTTACCTGGAGTATTAGATACTCTAGCCATTTTTTTATTATTTGTTATTGTATTAATAAAACTACTTTTACCTACATTACTTCTTCCTACTAACATAAATTCAGGTAAATTACTTGCTGGATACTGGCTTCTTCTCACAGCACTTATTATTAAACCTGCACTAGTAATTTTCATCGCAATCACTACTTTCTAAATATTTTTTACATAGATGGTCTAAATCTCTTACTAATAAGTCTAATTCTTCAAAAGATGGTATTTTAGCACCACTTGCCATTTTATGGCCTCCACCATTATATCTTTCTGCTACTTCATTTATAATAGGACCTTTTGATCTAATAGATATTTTAATACAACTATTTTTAACATCTTCCATAGCAACAAGCCATACTAATAACTCATCAGTATTATTAAATTCATTTATTAAACCACCAGTAGATACTGTATCTAACTGATATTTACTAATTACTTCATTGCTTACTCTAACATAACCTACACCATAATCAGTAATTTTCATATTTTGAATCATATAAGCAAAAAGCATTAGTTCACTAAATGGTCTTCGGTAAAGATTAGTATAAGATTTAGTAATATCAAAGCTAGTTTGTTCTAACATTTTAGATACATTAAGAAATGTAGTACTACTAGAATTATTAAATAAAAATCTATTAGTATCTGATACCATACCAGTATATAAAGTTTGTGCTATTTCTTTAGTTAAAACAAGTTTAGTGCTATTAATAAGTTCAAAAACCATTTCTGCTGCACTTGACTTAGTATCATCAATTAATTCTATGTCGCAAAATGTTTCTATATATGGGTGGTGATCTATTTTAATGCTATAATCATATTTAATAGAATCATCTATATCTACTCTTTTTCTATCTGGAGTATCTACTACAATAAGAAGAACTTTATCATTATTATCAAAAGTTATATTTTTATCTAGTTTACCCATATAATTAAATCTTACTGTGCCATTGCCACAAGCGTAAACAGTTTTCTCTGGGAAAGAAAGTTTTATTGAATCACGTAAGGCAATTTGGCTTGCCATTGCATCTGGGTCAATACTTACATGTCTTGCTATAACTATATTATTATAATTTTTAATTGTTTTATATATTTGCTTATACATCAAAATCATCCATTCTATTATTTATTTATAAAATTATATGTATCTTTAGCAATCATTAATTCTTCATCTGTTGGAATAACATATACTAAAGCGCTAGAATCATCACTAGATATCTTAGCAATTTCGCCTCTTACATTATTTCTTTCTTCATCAAGTTTAATACCTAAACATTCTAAACGTTTAACTATTTCACTTCTTATTGGTATAGAATTTTCAAGTGTTCCTGCAGTCATTACAATTGCATCTACTCCACCTAATTCTACATAATATTTAGCGATGTATTCTACTATTTTTCTAATATACATTTCAAGAGCAAGTTTACATTTTTCATCACCGTTTTTAATGCCTGCTTCTATATCACGACAATCACTACTTATAGTACTAATTCCAAGAAGTCCACTTTTTTTATTTAAAGCGTTATCTACTTCTTTTTCATTCATACCAGTTTCACTCATAATATATTGTACGATTGATGCATCTATATCACCACATCTAGAACCCATCATAATTCCAGCATTAGGTGTAAATCCCATAGATGTATCAATACATTTACCATTTAAAACTGCACTTATACTTCCTCCATTACCAACATGGCAAGTGATTAGTCTTGTATCAGTTCTTCCTAATATTTCATTCATTTTTTCTGATATATATTTATGACTAGTTCCATGGAAACCGTATTTACGAACACTATAGTCAGTATACCAATTGTAAGGTACTGCATACATATAATTATAAGGTTCCATAGTTTGATGGAAAGCAGTATCAAATACACCAACTTCTAAAGCATTAGGAATAACTTCTTCGAATGCTTCAATTCCTATTAAATTAGCAGGATTATGAAGTGGTGCAAGTGGTGTAAGTTCTCTTAAAACTTTTTTTACATCTTCTGTTATAACAACAGACTCGGCATACTTACTTCCACCATGAACTACTCTATGACCTACTCCTTCAATCTCACTTAAATCTTTAACAACTCCATAATTAATTAATTCTTCTGTTAAAATTCTAACAGCATCTTTATGAGTTTCTAATAATACTTCCTTTTTAATCTTTTCTCCATTAAATTTAATTGTATAAAAACTTCCTTCAATACCAATTCTTTCAAAAACTCCAGATATTAATACTTTTTCTTCTGGCATTTCATAAGCTTGAAATTTTAATGATGAAGAACCGGCATTTACACTTAATATTTTCATATTTTTTCCTCCTTAACTAAACATATAATACCACAAAAAGACATTTTTTTAAAGTAAATTTTAATATAATTCCTTCATTATCTTTATCTTATAAATTAATTCTATAATATCTTAATACTTATCTTTACATATTTTAACTAATTCATCTATAAATAAACTTCTATTATTTGGATTTCTATCTGTTAAAATATAAACATTATTCTTAGTTCTAGTAAGTGCTACATAGAGTAATCTTCTTTCTTCTGGATATGGAATATTTTCTTCTACTACTTTATTTTTAAATAGATCAATTAACCAAAAACCATTGATATTGGAAGATGGGAAACTTTTATTCATACCTAATATAATTACTTCATCAAAAGTCAAACCTTTGGATTTATGTATAGTCATTGCCTCTATGGATAAATCACTATATAAAGTAAATTTAACTTTTGTATCTAAATCATCTATAAAGTCTTTATCAGAAAAACATTTTTCTATCATATTATTATTTCTAGCTATGATTAAAATATTATGACTAGGATATATTTTATGAATATTAACAATGGTTTTCTTTAAACATTTATATTCTTCTTCGTAACTAATGCAACCATTTATTAAACTGTTATAAGTAATAAATTTAATTGGTCTATCTAAATGTTTATTAGATACTAGTTCTTTTTTTATTTGATTTTCATTTTTCATTATAAAGGAACCTGCTACATCTATTAATTCTTGAGGATTTCTATATGTTTTATTTATTTTATATATTTTTGCACCCTCGAAAAATTTTGTAAAATTATAAATATATTCTATTTTGGAACCTGCAAAAGAAAATATTGTTTGGAAATCATCTCCAACTGCAAAAATTTTAGAATCACTTCTTGTTGCAGTATTTTTAGCTAATAAATACTTATTTTGAGATATGTCTTGATACTCATCTATTATTATGTAATCAAAGTTTAATTCATTATCTATACCTAAATTATAAATATATTTATTGGAGTAATATAATAAATCTGAATAATCAAAGCCATATACATCAGTACTATATAGTCTATCTTGGTAATATTTATAAAAATTATTAATAAATTCAAATTGATTAATTAAAGTTTCTTGTTCTAATAAGTTTTCTCTAGTATTTAAATAATTTTCTACTATTTTTATATAATTATCTCTATTAATATTTTCTTTTATTTTGTTTATTGTTTCATATGCTAATCTTTTTAAAGGATATAGTTGTGATAGTTTATTATTATTTAATATTTGATTATATATTTCTTCATCAGTTCTATCATTATAAATGATACCTAATTCTTTTAATTTTTTATCTAAGTTTTCTTCTATTTCATTTAAAGATAAGTTTTCTAAATATATAAAATTGTTATTATGTTCTTTATGAAAAGTTATTTTTTTATCTTTTATTAAATTATATTTTTCATTATTGATACCAAAATATTCTAAATAAAATAGTTTTCCACCATATTCTATGGTAAAGTCTGGTTTATAAGTAGTATAATCTTCAATTATTTCTGAATATACTTTTTCATATATATAATTAATTCCGTGTTTGAATAGAAAATTTGCTATTATGCATTCGCTTGCACTTTTTACTAATTCTCCATTTATAGTTATTATAACTTCACTGTTTAATCTTTTGTTTATCCATTCATTAATAATACTTTTTATACCTAATATTTGGGCTTCTTTAATTTTAAAATTTTTATAAGCGAGAAAAAATTCATCATAAGTATTATATTTATCATAATTATTTAAAAAGAAGTTACCAAAAACAAATTTTTCTTTAGTTAAATCTTTGGAAAATATATTTATTAATTTTTTTATATAATTTTTATCTTTAAATATAATATTCATATAATCATAAAATATTTTTTCTTTTTCATTATAATCTACAATAGTACATTTACGATTATTAAAAATATGTTTGATATATTTTAAACCTAATGAATGAAAAGTAGTTACATAAGCAGGAATAGAGAATTTATCTATAATTAGGTTTCTTAATTCTTCTGTTGCTTTTTTGGTATAACTCATAACTAATATTCTAGAGGGATCAATGTTTTTAATATCTACTAAATATTTTACTTTAGCACCGATAGTAGTGGTTTTACCTGTTCCTGCTCCTGCTAAAACAAGTGCGTATTTGTCATCACTTGTAATGGCCTTTATTTGTTCTTCATCTAATACTATATTAGGGTCAATATCTTTAAACATATTATTAAAATATTCTTTATACATAACTACACTTCCTATATATTAATTTTAACATTTATAGTTTAAGATGTAAAACAAAAAACTAGGATTTCCTAGTTTTACTCACTAATTCTTATAGTTTTTACTATTTCATCTACATATTTATTAGTAGCAATTCTTTGTTCTTCGCTATTTTTATCTGCTGTAGCTTTAGTAGTTTCAACTGATATAATCATTACAGGATAATTATTATATTTAAAATAATAACCATATGTTAAATATTTATAAAGGGTACCATAACTATCCATAGTCAATATTCCATCAAATTTAGTAGCATTTATTCCATTACTAAGTACAACTTCTTCTTTAGAATCTGGTGTAAAGTCATCATAAGTACCTTTGTCAACAAAATGTTTTAAATTTGGTTTTGTTTCATTATTAAATAGTTCTTCAAAAGTATAATCTTCTTTACTTGATACTGCCATTATGTAATAATTCATATATTCTATAACAGTACAAGTTTCACTACCATCTTCTCTCCAATTTGGTAAGTCTAACCATAGGTCATCAAAACTACCAATTCTACGTGTCATAACTAAATCACTATTTTTTTGTTCTTTTTTAGAAGTGTTATCTTTTTCTCCTACATCTTCTTTAGAACAACCACATAATATAATAGAAAGTAAAAATACTACAAAAGTTAATAAAATATTTTTTAATTTCATAAATAAATCCTCCTTACTTATATATC
>CAYWQZ010000030.1:1374-7963 GCA_964460565.1 uncultured Mycoplasma sp. | reverse complement strand
TATTTTTCTTATAAATTAATTATAAAATAAAAAGCACTATTTTTCAAGTACCTTTTGGTTAATTTTTACTATTTTACTTTTCTATCTTAAAATAATTACCAGAATCTAAATATAATATACCTGTTTTACCTTCTAACTCTTTTACAGCATCATTATATTTATTTAATAAATCAAATTTAGTTAAAGTTACATATACTTTATTACTATCATTCATATAAAGTAAAAATCTATCTTCATCATAATCATTTGGATCATATTTTATCTCAGATATTTTATATATTATAGTATTATCTATTTTAGATAATTTTTTTATTAATGATTCATACTTTGTATTAGGAACATAATTAATTAAATACGGAGCTTTTATTTCCTTTTCATAATCTATTTCCTCTCCAGTAGAAAAAACTATTTTATTAGTATCAGTTCTAATAAATAATATTTTATTTTCTTCTACTGTAATATTTACTACATATAAAAATTTCTTTTTTACTTCAACTTCTTTTATATAAGGACTATCAAGTAAATTTTCTTTTATTTTTTTACTTGATAATTTAAATGTATTTGGATAATCATCTATTTTTGCTTGTTCTATAATACTCCAATCTGTTAAATAGTTATTACCATATATATAAATATTTTTTATATTTTGAGGAAATATAAAGTAATAAACTAAATTAAGTATTAATACTATAAAAATAAATAATATAATTAATGCTTTCTTTTTCATTTTCCTTTTATTCTTTGTTTTAGGCATATTCTACTCCCAATTAAATAATTCTTGTTCTTCTTTTAATTCTATATTATAATTTTCTTTTATTTTTTCCTTTACTACCTCAATAACATTTTTTATATCAGTACTTGTAGCATTCCCATTATTAATTATAAAATTAGCATGTTTTTCACTTACTTTAGCACCACCAATAGTAAATCCTTTCAAATTAGAATCTTCAATTAGTTTTCCTTCATATAAATCTTTAGGATTTCTAAATACTGAACCTGCTGATGGATATTCTAAAGGCTGAGTATTTATTCTTCTTTCTTTTCTTTCATTTATTAAAGCAGTAATATATTCTAAATCTCCTTTTTCTAATTTTAAAATAACACTTAATATAATATATTTATTATACATAAATACTGAATGTCTATATCCTAAATCTAAATCTTCCTTCTTTAGTTTTTTAATATTAAAATCTTCATCTAAAACTGTTACTTCTTCTACTAAAGAACCTATATCTTTTAAATATGCTCCAGCATTCATATAAATAGCACCCCCAACAGTACCAGGTATACCACAAGCAAATTCTAAACCTGTATATCCTTTTTTACACATTTCATTTGCTAAGTATACTAATTTATATCCTGCTTCTACTTCAAGTATTCCATCATTAAAAGTCATATTATTTAACTTATCAAGTTTTATTATAACTCCATCATATACCTCATCACTTGCTAATATATTAGAACCATTACCTAATACTTTATATTTTAAATTATTATTTTTCAAATACTTTAATAATTCTTGTAATTTTTCTATATTAGATGGATAAACAACTATTTTTGCTATACCTCCAGTTTTATAAGTAGTAAGAGTTTTAAAAGAAATATTTTCTTTATATTCTCCTAGTTTATTTTCATTTATATAATTTATCAAGTTATTCACTTATTTCACCTACTTTAATATTTTTTTAATTTCCTCATATATTTTAGTAGCACTATGAGGGGTGCCTAATTTTTTAGCATTAGTTACTAATTTTTTATACATTTCTTCATCATCTAATATTTTATCTATAGTATCAAGTAATATTTCTTTTGTTAAATCTTGTTCTTTTATAACAATACCAGCATTATTACTTTCTATATCTTTAGCATTTATTTCTTGATGATTATTTGCAACATATGGAGATGGTATTAATATAGAAGGTACTCCTATTGTAGTTATTTCTGATATTATAGTAGCACCTGCTCTAGTAATAATAAGATCAGTTACTTTTAATACTTCATTTAAATTTTCTACATATGGCATACTTATCACATTTTTTTCACTCTATTTTTTCATTTCATCATAAGATTCTTTACCTGTCACTAATAAAACCTCATAATTTTTCTTTGAAAACTCTTTTATACATTCTTTTAATTTATTATTTACAGTACTAGCACCAAGTGAACCTGTAGTTATTAATACTAATTTTTTATTTACTGATAATCCATAATCTTTTTTATTTGCTTTTTTTATTTTTAAAGTTTCTTCTCCTCTAGGGTTACCAGTATAAATAATATTTTTATGTTTAAAATATTTATTAGAAGATTCCATTGAAGTACAAATTAAATCAGCATATTTACTTAAAAATTTATTTGCTTTACCTGGAATACTATTTTGTTCGTGTAATACTGTTTTAATACCTAACTTTTTAGCAGCCATAATAACTGGTACTGTAACATATCCTCCTACTCCAATTACAACATCTGGATTAAATTTTTTTATTTCTTTTTCTAAATGTTTTTCTTCTTTTATATTATAATAAATAAACTTAATTAATTTACTTATATTTTTACTAACACCTGTCATTTTAATTCCTATATAATCAATACCTAAATTAGGAATAATATCTTTTTCCATTCTATCTAAAGTACCAACATATAAAAATTTACTATTTGGTTCTTTTTCTTTTATTTTATTTATTATTGCAATAGCAGGATAAATATGTCCTCCTGTACCACCTGCACTAATTAAGACTTTCATATGTTTCCTCCTTTTTATTAGTTTTAGAGTATACACAGCCACAATAATCTTGTCTATATAAATTATATTCTTTAGAATACATAATTGATTTCTTATAACCATCTTTCTTTTTAAAATCAGCATATAAATATTTAATATTATATTTTTCTTCTAAAGATTTCCCTATTTCATTTAATACTTTAGCATTCTTATAAGGACTAACTGATAAAGTAGTAGTAAAATAATCAAAACCATTATCTAAAGCATATTTAGCACACTTTTCTAAACGCAATTTATAACATATATGACATCTTTCTCCGCCTTCTTTATCTTTTTCATGTCCTTTTACTTTTTCATAATATTCTAAAGGATTATAAATACCATCTATTACTTTTATTTTACTATCAAACATTTCATTAATAAGTCTAATTTGTTCCTTTAATCTTTTTTGATACTCTTCTTCTTTATCTATATTAGGATTATAATAATAAACTGTTATATCAAAATAATTATTTAAATAAGATAATACATAACTACTACAAGGACCACAACAAGAATGAAGTAATAGTTTTGGTTTATTATTTAAATTCTTTATTATTTCTTCTAATTTTAAATCATAATTTATATTCATAAATCCCTAAAATAATTAGATACTTCTTCTAACTTCATACCATTTGAAGCTTTTATTAAAATAGTATCGTTTTCCTTTACTATATTATCTATTTCTTTTAATAAACTAAATCTATCTACATAGTGATATGTATTATTCTTATCAAATCCTTCTTCTAAAGCACTTTCTAAAATATATTTTGAAGCATTACCTACTGTTACTAAAATATCAGCATTATTTTTTATATGTTTACCTATTTCTCTATGAATAGTTTCTTCAAATTTTCCTACTTCAAATATATCTCCTAGTATAGCTACTCTTCTTGTATTATTATTTTTTAATACTTCAAGACCTGCTACAACAGAGTCTAAACTAGCATTATAAGTATCATTTATTATCTTATATTTATCTGTTTTAAAAATATCCATTCTTGATTTAGATAAAGTAAATGTACTTAATCCTTCTTTTATTTTATCTAATGGCACTTCTTTATATAAACCTATTAAAATTGCACTTAAAGCATTTAAAATATTATGTTTCGCAGGACTTGGTATTGTAAAATATTCTTTTTTATTATTTATTAAACAAGTAAATGTACTATTATCATCATTTATTTTATATTCTAATGGATATATATCATTATAGTGATTAAACCCATAACTTAATATTTTATATTTATGTTCTTTAGATAATAAAGTTTTTAAATAAGAATCATCACCATTTATTATTAATAAAGAATTTTCATCAAAATATGTAGTTATTTCCATTTTAGCATCAAATATACCATCTTTACTATCAAAAAATTCTATATGAGCACTACCAATATTTGAAATTACTCCTATTACAGGATGTGCTATATCAGCCATATGTTTTATTTGTCCTTTATGATCCATACCCATTTCTAGTACAGCATATTCATTTAAAGAAGATATATTAAATATTATTTTAGGTAGTCCTATTTCATTATTAAAGTTACCTTCATTTTTTAATGTATTATATTTTTTAGATAAAACACTATGAATAATATCCTTAGTACTAGTTTTACCAACACTACCAGTTACTCCAATTACTTCTACATCAAATTTATTTCTATAGAATTTAGCTATATCTCCTAGAGCATATAAAGTATTTGGTACTTTTATTAAAGTAATATCTTCATATTCAATATCTATATCTTTTTCAATTATAAATGCACGTGATCCTTTCTCATAACATTCTTTAATAAAATTATGTCCGTCAAATTTTTCTCCAACAAGACTAATAAATAAAGTATTATTTCTTATATCACGACTATCAGTAGAAATAAATTCTATATCATTAAGAAAATTTTTTTTAATAATTTCTCCCTTAACCGAAGTTATTATTTCCTCAATAGTTAATTTTTCCATTTTATACACCTACTTTCATATTAGCAAGGTAATCTAAAACTACTTTTTTATCTCCAATATATGGTCTAGTACCATTACTTAGTAATTGATATTCTTCATTTCCTTTACAAGTAACTAGTAATATATCATCACAAGTACAATCATCTATCGCAGTTTCTATTGCCTTTTGCCTATTTTCTATTATAGTATATGTTTTATTAAAAGGTTTGATATACTCAGCCATTTCTAAACAAATATCTTTTACTTTTTTAGAACCAGGGTCTACTTCTGTTAAATAAATATGACTAGCATATTTACATGATATTTCACTTAAATCTTTACGTCTAGCAAAACCTTTATCGCCTGGAGCACCAATTATAACTTTAATATTTTTATCTGGATAATCTTCTTTTACAAATTTAAATAAATTTTCTAAACTTAACCCATTATGAGCGTAATCAATTATAATAGGACATTTACCCATAATTACTTCAGTTCTACCTGGTACTTTAGTATTAAATAAAGCTGTTTTAATTTCTCTATTTGACGCACCAATTAATTTACCCACTATAATAGAACATAATGCATTTAAAACATTAAAAGTACTAGGCATAGTAATTGAATAAGATTCTTCTTTACCATCATAAACCACTGTAAAATATGTAATACCTTTATCTTTAATAATATCTTTTACATAATAAGTACAACTTTCATCAGTACCATAAGTAATAATATTTTTATCTTTTAAATTTTCTACTATATAATCATAATAATCAGTATCTTTATATATAACAACATTATCACACATCTTTAAAAATTCTATCTTACAATTTAAATAATCATTAAAATCAGAGTGTTCGTGTGGTGATATATGGTCTAAACCAATATTTAAAAAACAACCCACTTTAAAATGCATACCATAAATGCGACTCATTTTAGTTGCTTGACTAGATACTTCAAGTGTTGCATATTTCAAATTTTCTTCTTCCATTTCATGTAAATATTTATGTAACTCTAAACCTTCTGGAGTTGTATTAATAGATATTTCCTCTCTTTTACCAGTATATAAATTAATTGTACTAATAAAACCTGTTCTTTTATGTTCTTTTTCATTTACTATATTATTTATATAATTAATAACAGTTGTTTTACCCTTAGTACCCGTTACCCCAAGTAAAATTAAATTATCAGGATAATAATTTAAAGATACTATAGACATACTTTTCTTTATATCATTTACTAATATACAAGGAATAGTTTTATGATAATCTTTTTCAGATACATAACAAAGAATTCCTTTTTCTATAGCTTCATCTAAATACTCTTCTTTAAAATCAAACCCTTTACAAAAAAACATTGTCCCTTCTTTTATATTTCTTGAATCATATGATAAAAACTTAATATCCATATCACATTCATCATAATTAATTAATAATTTTTCATTTTCTAATATTTTTACTATCTCACTATATTTCATATTTATTTCTCCTGTAAATAATTATACTATTTATTTAGTTATACTTCAAGTAATTTAAAACTAATGTAAAATAAAATTTAAAATTTACATTTCCTAATAAAAAATTTAAAATAATTATAAGCAAAGAAAAAGAGTTCAAAACACTCTAATAATATTTTTTACTTTTTATTAAACTATTCTTTATTATCAACCTATTAATATTACTAATTAATAAATATATCATTATTTGATATAGCATTTGTAAAATATCTTCTCATTTATTATTTAGACAAATGCCTCTGAATATTTACTTTAACTGTAATATTTTTTTTAAAAGTATATCTTGCTTAGTAAAACATAAGGTAAATATTTAATATTATATCCTCTTAAATTATTGTTTTGTTCAAGGTCGCAATTTGCGACCTTGAACATAGTTT
>CAYWQZ010000030.1:0-1274 GCA_964460565.1 uncultured Mycoplasma sp. | reverse complement strand
TTATATTATAAATTTAATATTTTTATTAATTTAATTAAATATTCTTTATCATCAAAACTATTAATAGCAAAACATTTATTACCTATATCTTTAAATGATGCTCCACATGAAAATAATATTTTTCTATCAATTATAATAAACCTGTCATGAAAAGAATCATTATTTATAAAAATTATATTATTATACTGACTTTCATACTTTTTCTTTAATACATCATCTATATTTTTACTTACTATAATTATATTTTTTTCTAGCATTTTTAAAATATCTAATAATTTTTTACCTGCATAATTATCTATTACTATTATTTCTTCTTTAGCTTTATTAAATATATCTAAAATTAATGAATATGCATCGTACAATTCTCCTTCAAAAAATATTTTATTTATTCCTTTTTCTTTAAACTTATCAAATGTATTTTCTAATCTTAATATCCTATTTTCATGATTAATTAGCATTTCATTATTTGATATAGTATTTGCAAAATATCTTCTCATTTTTACAAATGCCTCAATTATTTGAATATTTACTTTAACTGCAATATCACTTTTTAAAAGACCTGACAACATCATTATACCCTGCTCTGTTAAAGCATAAGGAAAATATTTAATATGTTGTCCTCTTAAATTATTGTTTTTGTTTAAGATCGCAAATTGCGACCTTAAACAAAGTTTATCAATTTCTTCTTTTGTTAATTGAAAACAAAATGATTCAGGAAATCTCTTAATATTTCTTTTTATAACCTCATTAATTCTTCTTGTCTCAACTTGATAAAGTTTAGCTACATCTGATGATAGCATTACCTGTACTCCTCTAATATCATAAATCATATCTTCTATTACTATATTTTCTTTTTCTATTATTTCATTCATACCTTTCCTCCTTCTAAAATAATAAAAAAGACACCTATATTATAATAAGTATCTCCGCATCATATATATTTCTATTTTGCCTCTAGAAATACACCCTATCGTCTAAACTGTCATATAAATATCAGGCAAACTATTTAATACATTTTTATTATATAGAAAAAGAAAACTATTTGCAATAAATTCAAAATAATTATTAAACTATTTCTACTAAAATTTAAAAATGTATATGAAATAACAACTTATAATATATAAACAATAATTCTTAAAAAAATTCATAGCAAACAAACCTAAAATACTATAAAAATTAAATAATGTACGGAATTTTTAAATTTATTTTTACTGCCTAATTATAAGTCTAAACTATCTTTATTTAATAAAAACTCTTGAATTCCTATTATAAGA
>CAYWQZ010000029.1:0-8216 GCA_964460565.1 uncultured Mycoplasma sp. | reverse complement strand
TTTGTAGAAAAAGGTGAATTCTCATAGTAAATGAAACTGAAATAATTAGTGCTTTCAAGATAAAATTTATAAAGTAATTAATTTGCTTGTGAATAAATATACCGTATGATATAATTTAATTGTTAGTTCTTTAATATTATTATAAAACATAATTTTATTTTATAAGGAGTGATAAATATGACACATAGAAAATTTGTACTTTTATTAGGGACTTTAAGTCTTATTTTATTATTTATATTTTATGTTTTAATTTTGTTATTATTCTTATTAATATTTAAATTATCGAATAAAAATAAATTATGTAATAAAATAATTTTAAAATTATCAAAAATAAAAAATCTAAAAGTAATAATTTCTCTTTACTTTCCAGCCTTTATATCAGTTATATGGATTGTAATATTAGTTCTGTTATATATAAATCCAGTAGATAAATACTTTTTTAAATTTGATAGTGTAGAAGATGCATTTAAATATTATTATCCTGAAGAAAGTATACATAATGTTATAGAAAAAGATGGATATTATTTTATAGAATCCAAAAGCACTTCATTTTTAGCACAACAAAAAGATGATGAATGGTTAATAAAATACGCTAATTTATCTTATAAAAAAGAAGGGGATTTATTAATATTTGTTCATGAAGTAAAGGGAAAAGATTTATATTACATATTAATATCTGCTACTAATGATAATGAAGAAATGCCATCAGTTACTGATACTTTAAATTCTACTTTTTCTAATTATTCATTTCCCTATAGTGATATAAATATCTATAGTCATAATTTTATGACTGTAATAAAACTATCAAAAGAAGAATTAGATAATTATTATTTATACTATAATGATGAAAAAATAAATGTATTTGAAAATTTAAAATAAATATAGAATGTTAGAATTTTAATAATATTAGTAAAGGATGTGATAATTATGACAAAAAAGCAAAGGAAAAGAAGAGAAAAAATTTTAGTGATAATTTTTAAAACATCTACGATATTGTCGATACTAAATTTTATATTATCTTTTGCTTTTGACATTTCAAATAATGAAGAATTAGCTAAGACTTTTATAATTTTATCTTTTGTATTTACCTTTATAATAATGATTACAACTTCTTTTGGCTCTTATTTTTTAGAAGAAAACATAAAAAAAGTAAAAAAGAAATTAAATATAACTTCTTATGAAGATTTTAAATTAAAATTAGAAGAAGAAATTAAAAAGTATGATTATAAATTAAAATATGAAACAGATGATAATATAATTTATACTAAAGAAGAGAAAAGAAAAGCTTCATTTATTAATATAGTAAAAATAGATAAATTAACAAATAAAAAATTTGATGATATTGATATTTTCTTTGGTAAGTTTTTAAGTGATAATTATCCAGATAATATTGGAGAACAATATGGTAAACAAGCATGGTTTTTACCCATAATATGTATTGAAGAAGAATCAAAATGTTTAAAAGATTTTTTAAAAGTTAATGGTCCATCTGTGAATGTTGCAAAACTACCTATAGTAATTAATTTAAAAACTAATGAAATGTATATAAATAATGGAAAACCAATATATGGAAAAAGAGCATTTGGTAAGTTAAAAGCTCATTTTGAAGAGATATTTTCTTCTTTAATTAAATAATATAAAAAATAGAAATTATTAAGTAGTTTCTATTTTTTATGATTGTAAAATTTTGTAACATTTCTTGTATATAATATAAAAATTTACTTATTTTCTCATTAATCATAATTATCCTTCTTTTATTAGTAATAATAATTAAACTAATATAAGAAGAAACCACCTAACTCATTCTACATGATTTAGGTGGATACTATAAAAAATTATGGTACCACTTGAGCCTTGGAATATCAAGTGTTCCGTTTTTATTATATGAGATATCTCTCATCTGTATACATATTACCATATTTTTAAGTTTTGTCTATAAAAAAATTATTTTGTTTTCCGGTACCCTCCTTTACTAGGACCAATTCTTTCAATAATATCCTCTTTTGTTAATAACACTATCAGTTGTAATATTCATTCTTTTTGCTAACTCATTTCTAGTAATATAAGGATTTTCTTTTATATAATTTATTATTTTTTGTTGATTATCATTTAGCTTAAAAATTATATTTTCTTAGGTATTATCCTCTTTAATTTTTTCTAACGATGAGTTAATACATTTTATCATAAAATCAATAAAAACATTAGCATTTCCATTAGTGTGTCATTTTAATATTACTTCATAATATTATTCATGATTTAAGTATATTTCTTCTTCAATTAATTTAATTCTATTATAAATTATATTATTTTTTTAGAACATTTGTTAAATAAAATAATAAAAGAAAACAAAAAATAAAGCTCTCTCAAACTTTATTTCTTTTTTGATCTATTTCTACTTCTTACAATATTTTTAGTTTTATCCTTATATGGTGCAGCATTTTCAATTATTTCATCAATAATCATAAAATATTCCTCAGTTGGTGGAGCCATTGTACTATTTAATACACTAAACATATAATTTAACCTTTCATAAGATTCCTTATCATTAACTTCTAAATAATGTAAATAAACATGAGATTTTTCAGTTAAAATAGCGCCATTATTAGTATGTACTTTACCACCATATTCTTTCTTTAAAATATGATGATAAGTATAATCATTAGAATTAGTTTTCTCAACATTCATCCAATCAACACCATTAGGTTTAAAAATATCAATTAATCTTCTTAACTTTCCTTTCATAAAATCACTACTTTCTACGGTCTAATCCAACCAATTTTATTTCATTTGTTAAATACTTTATTCTCTCAATAATTCTTCTTGCTTTAACAACATCAACTTTACCACCAGTTAAAGATAAATGAGTTTCTAACTCTTTTAAAGATAAATTAGAAGTAAAAAATGTTGATAAATTCTCTTCCATTCGATATTGAAGAAGAGTACCAAGTATTTCATCTCTCGCCCAAAGAGTAAGATTTTCAGCCCCAATATCATCAATTAAAAGAACAGGTACTTTCTTAATATAATTATACTTTTCCTTAAATGATAAATCAGAATCATCTTTATTAAAAGAAGTTTTTAAATCCCTTAAATATTCTGGAAAATATATAATCGCAGATTTAACATCTTTTTTAGCAAGTTCATTAAGAAGTGCTGCAATAATATATGTTTTACCAGAACCAAAATTACCATATAAATATAAACCTTTATCCTTCTTATCAGTAAAATAATTTTTCTTAAAATAACTAATATACTTAATAACCTCAGCTCTTGATTTATCATCAGTATATATATCCTTAAAAGAAGCATTCTTTAAAGAAGAAGGTACTAGAAACAAATCTATATTATCTTTATACTCATTATCATTATCATACTTTTCCTTATACTTACACTTCTTATAACCGAATATTAAACCATTATCACTAACAAAAGGCATATATCTATATCCAGGACAACTATTCTTACAATTATTTAAACACTTACAATTTAAACAATTATCTAATTCATCTTTAGCGTCATTAAGTAAAGAAGTATACTTACATAATATATCATCACTTAAGTTAATGGTATTTCTTAAATTCTTAAACTTTTCATCTTTCATATTTATAATAAAATCATCTTTTAAACTATTATTATCAACTTTAACTACATCTTTAACCATTAACATAGAAACCACCTCAAAAATATTGTAACAGAAAATAAAAAAAATAGCACTATAATAATGCAATTTTTACTCTAAAAGATTTATCAATTATTTCATATATAGAAGCATCTTCCTTTATCCAAAACTTTACTTCATATATATTCTCACTATTTACAGAATCATTAAACATAATTCCATTATTATTTAATGTTTTACTCTCTATAAATACTTCATTATTTTTAATAACTTGATAACGAATATTATCATAACTAATATAATCATTATCTAAACTATTTAAAACTACAATAGTAATATCCTCTTCATCATTACCATTATTTATAATCTTAAACTTATATGATTCACCCATAGAACCAATATTATCACTTACTGGATAAGCACTAGTCATATTTATACCATTAGATAATTCAACAAAATTAGTATTACTTAAACTATCTAAATAATTTTTAGCACTTATATTATCATTATAAGCATCTTTCCATAAAATACTAGAAAATACTAAAAATATTAAAATAAAAATAATCCTAGTAATCCTAAACTTTAATTCATTTTCCATAATACCCCCATAAATTGTTTCCTATTGTATCATAAAAAATAGAAAAAATCAATTGTAAAAAAACTAATATAAAGTTATAATATTCCTGAGGGATAATTATGTTATTAGTAAAAGATTTTAAAGATTATGAAATTATTAGTATGTCAAAAAAAGAAAAATTAGAAAGATGGGGAAATTACTATCTATTAAGACCTGATTCTGAAATAATATGGGAAGATAATATAGATTATTCTAAAGCCCACGCCCATTATCATAGATCAAATACTGGTGGAGGTTACTGGGAAGAAATAAAGAAATTACCAGAATCATGGAAGATTAATTATAAAGATTTAACTTTTAATGTTAAATTAATGGGATTTAAACACACAGGTATATTTCCCGAACAAAGTATTAATTGGGATTATATGATGGATAAAATAAGTAAAGAAAAAGAAAAAGGAAGAGAAGTAAAAGTACTAAACCTTTTTGCATACACCGGTTGTGCCAGTTGTGCTATATTAAAGGCTGGAGGTTCTGTAACTCATGTAGATTCTTCTAAAGGTATGACACTTTGGGCTAAAGAAAATGTTAAATCTTGTAACTTAGAGGATAAACCTATTAGATTTATAGTAGAAGACTGTATAAAATTTGTCGAAAGAGAAATAAGACGTGGTAATAAATATGATGCAATTATAATGGACCCCCCTAGTTATGGAAGAGGTTCTAATAAAGAAGTTTGGACTTTAGAAAATAATTTATTTAATTTAATTACTTTATGTGAAAAATTACTTACTCCAGATCCATTATTTTTTATAATTAATTCTTATGCTTCTTCTATATCAAAAACTTCAATAGAAAACGCTTTAAAAATAGCATTAAAAAATTATAAAGGTAAAATATCTTCAGATGAATTAGGTATAAAAGCAAAAAATAATATAGTTTTACCATGTGGAGTATGTATTAGATATGAAAGATAACTTAGATATACTTTATGAAGATAATCATATAATTGTAGTATTTAAACCCTGTAATATACTATCTCAAAGTGACTCTACTAAAGATATTGATATGCTTACTATAATAAAAAAATATATCAAAGAAAAATATCAAAAAAAAGGTAATGTGTATTTAGGATTAGTTCATCGTTTAGATAGACCTACATCAGGTATTATGGTATTTGCTAAAACTAGTAAAGCAGCTTCTAGACTATGTAAAGAAATAAATGATAAAAAGTTTGTTAAAAAATATTTAGCACTTGTAACAGGAATACTAGATAAAAAAGAAGACACATTAGAAAACTATATTAAAAAAGTAAATAATAATTCTATTATTACTACTAAAGAAGAAGGTAAATATGCTTTACTTGATTATAAAGTAATAAAAGAAATAGATAACTTATCACTAGTAGATATAACCTTACATACTGGTCGTCATCATCAAATAAGAACCCAATTTGCATGTATAGGACACCCCTTATATGGAGACCAAAGATATGGAATAGAAAATAGAAAACAACTTGCTTTATGTGCTTATCATTTAGAATTTATTCACCCAGTAACTAAAGAAAATTTAGTATTTGAAAAATTACCTAGTGGAGATATTTGGAATAAATTTTTAAAAAACTAGACTTTTCTAAATAATAATGATATAAATAAGATGGAGGGTAATTATGAATAATAAATATGTAAAAATAGCTAATGATATGGCTATAAAAAATAGTAAAAATAACTTTTTAGATGGAGGACCATTTGGTGCAATTATAGTAAAAGATGGAAAAATTATTTCTAAAACAAGTAATAGTGTTTTAAAAAGTAAAGATCCAACCGCCCATGCTGAAGTAAATGCAATTAGAAAAGCATGTAAAAAACTTAATACACATGATTTAACAGGATGCATCTTATATACTAGTTGTTATCCTTGTCCTATGTGTATGGCAAGTTCTATATGGGCTAATATAAAAGAAATATATTATAATAATACAAAAGAAGAAGCAGATAACATAGGCTTTAGAGATAAAGAAATATATGACTTTCTAGAAGGAAAAAACCAAATGTTAAAAATAACTAAAGTAGAAGAACATGATTTAACAGCATTTAATTTATTTCTAGAAAATAAAAATATCTATTAAGGTGTCTAACTATGAAAACAAAAGAAAAATCAGTAAACAATAATAAAATAATCTTAGAAATTATAATTATTCCACTATGTATTAGTTATTTATTTTATATGTTACTAGGTAACTTTAACAATACTTTATTAATAAGTATAATTATAATTAGTATTATGAACCTAGAATTATTAATTAAATATATAAAAGAAGTAAATATTTATAAAAGTAAATATAATATATATAAAATACTATTTATTATATTTAATATAACTAGCTTATTTATTAGTTTTATAACTATTTATAAAAATATAAATAAAATATATTTTATAATTAGTTCCATAATTAGTTTAATATACTTCCTAGTAGTAGGCATAAAAAAACTAATAACAATATCTAAAACTCGTGATAAATTATACAAACTAACTAAAAGTGCACTTCTTTCATTACTTTGTTTCTTTATAATTATCACTTGCTTAATAAAATTAATTTAATATTTATGGGGGTATTTGTATGAATTATGTATTAATATATGAAAAAGAAGAATTAAAGGGTAAAAAATATTTTATATTAAAAGAAGTATCATTATGTGAAATAGGAGAAAATGGTGCTTATATACTAATGGGAGAACATAAAGGAGAATTTATATCAAATATTTCTTCTTCTAATGAAGATTTACTTCAAGTAGATATTATAAGCTTTGAAAAACTAAAAGAATATTATGAAACATCTGATATGGAAGAAATTAATATGCAGTTAGCATATAATATAAATTTACCCTTTATTTTTAATGAAAAAGAAGAATTAGTAAATGCTAATGAAAATTTATACACATATGAAAAACTAACTGATAAAATAATCGGTCATGATAATCAAATTAAAAAAATATTATCTGTAATATATAGTAACCAAGTTTTAAACTCTTCATCTTTTACTAAAGAAGAGAAAAAAGTAAGTAAAAGAAATATGGTAGTTATGGGTAAAACAGGAGTAGGTAAGTCCTTAATCTTTAAAGAACTAAAAGAAAATATAGACTTACCAATATGTGTTACTAGATTAGAAAAAGAAGATAATGCTTCCAATATGCTTAATATCTTCGTTAATCTTTTAAAAGAAGCAGATGGTGACTATGACCTTGCAAGTCGTGGTATTGTAGTAATCGATAACTTATCAGATGCAGAAAGATATACTGTACTTGGTGATATGGTTTTACTAGCAGGAAAATATAATTTTAATTACTTACTAGAAGCAGGTCCTGTAATTTTTGAAATAGAAGAAGAAAAAATTAACTTTGATTTTTCAGATTTAACTTTTATATTCTTAGTAAACACTGAAAATAGAAAAGTAAATGATAAAAAAGTTGGATTTGAAAACGAAACAGAAAAAACTAATAATAGTTTAGATAGATATTTTGCAAATGAAACAATTAATAGAATTACTGACCTAGTTATATTAGATGATTTTAATAAAGAAACCTATATGAAAATACTATTAGAATCCTCAATATCACCTTTATATATAAAAATAGAAAAACTAAAAGAATTAGGTATTAATTTTAAATATGATTTAGACTTCGTATCTTTTATAGCAGAACGTGCTTTAAAAATTAATCAAGGTGCTTTCGGACTAATAAAAGCAGTTAACGAAGTATTTAGTGATTATGAATTTGATATAATAACTAATGACTGTGAAGAAATAGAATTTAAAGGAAACAAATTAGTAAGAAAAATATAGTTATCTTCTTCAAACGAAGTTGACTTTTTCTTTACAAATATAAAAAAATATGATAAAATAAGCATTAATTAATTGAAGATATAGTAATTTTACAAATAGTTGTCGATAATAATAAAGAGTATGAGAGGGATATATGGAAAGAAAAGAATTAGTGCGTAAGTTAAGAGTACTAGAAGATG
>CAYWQZ010000028.1:0-8223 GCA_964460565.1 uncultured Mycoplasma sp. | reverse complement strand
AACTTATTAAAAGAATATAAAATATTACTAAATATAAATGAAATGCCACCATTTATAATAAAATACTTAGATACCCCATCATTAACTAGATTAAAAAAAATAACATATTTTTGCGGTATGGATTATGCTTCAAAAAACATATACAACTTTAAAGAACAAATAACTAGATACGATCACTCGCTAACTACCGCACTTTTAATATACAAATTAACTCAAAATAAAATAATGACACTAGCAGGACTATTTCATGATATATCAACGCCATGCTTTTCACATGTTATAGACTACATGAATAACGACTATGAAAATCAAGAAACAACAGAAGAATATACCAAAGAAATTTTAGAAAGTGATAAATATCTTCAAAAACTATTACAAGAAGATAATATCACTATAGAAGAAATTTCAAACTTTAAAAACTACCCAGTTGTAGATAATGAAAGACCAAAACTATGTGCTGATAGACTAGATGGAATAATCTTAAATTCCATATCTTGGACTAAAAAAATAACCAAAAAAGACATCAAAGAAATTCTAAATAACATAACTATTTATAAAAATGAAGAAAATGAAGACGAAATAGGTTTCACAAATAAAATAACCACTTCAAAAATATTAAACTTAAATAAAGAAATAGACAAAAAATGTCATTCTAAAGAAGATAATTATATGATGAACTTACTAGCGCACATAACTAAACTTCTAATTAAAAATAACATAATAACATATAAACAACTATACTATGATACAGAAGAAAACATTTTAAAAAAAGCCGAAACCTCATCTAATCAAGAAATAAAAACTCACTTAACTAAATTTAAAACCATATCAAAACAACAAATAAAAACCCAAAACATAAATAACATAAAACAAAGAACCATATCCCCATTAGTAAGAAATACCAGAATAAACAAATAAAATCCAACTCAAAAACACAAATTTAAAAATAAAATCAAACATTTCCACATCAAATTATCTAAATTGAATAAAAAACCTTTAAAAAAAATTTAATCTTTGATAAAATATATAATGAAGAAGTAGGTGATATAAAAATGGGAAAAATAATCTCTTTAATAAATCAAAAAGGTGGAGTAGGAAAAACAACAACAAGTATTAACTTATCAGCCTCTCTAGCCATATTAAATAAAAAAGTGTTACTGGTGGACTTAGATCCACAATGTAATGCTACAACAGGTATTGGATTAAACAAAGGTGAAATAGACAAAAGTGTATACAATGTACTAAATAATACTTGCAAAATAGAAGAAGCAATAGTAAAAACAAAGTATAAAAACTTATACGTTTTACCAGCCAACATTAATTTAGCAGGTATAGATATAGAAATAGAACAAGCAAAAGAAGACACAAATGTATCAAAATCAGAACAACTAAAATATCACATAGAACAAATAAAAGATAGTTACGATTACATTATAATAGATTGTCCTCCTGCTTTAGGTATTATAACAACAAACGCATTAACTGCATCAGATTCTGTCATTATACCAGTACAATGTGAATTTTTTGCTCTAGAAGGAATAACTCAATTACTAAGAGCAATAATGTATACACAACAAAACCTAAATCCAAAATTATCTATTGAAGGAGTATTACTAACAATGCTAGATGTAAGAACAAATTTAGGATTAGAAGTAGTAGAAGAAATAAGAAAATACTTTAAAGACAAAGTATACAATACAATAATTCCAAGATTAATCAGATTAACTGAAGCACCATCACATGGAAAACCAATAATTGCTTACGACCCAAAAAGTAGAGGTTCAGAAGCATATCTAAATTTAGCCAAAGAGGTGATTGAAGCAAATGGAAACAAATAATACCAAAAGAAGAGCCCTAGGAAGAGGCCTAGAAGAACTATTTAACATTGAAGACATATCATACGGACAAGTAGAAGAAAAAATAATGGAAACAGCAACAGAAGACGAAGTAAGAGACTTACCATTATCAGAATTAAGAGCAAACCCTTATCAACCAAGAAAAACATTCGATGATGAAAAATTACAAGAACTAGCAGAATCAATAAAAGAACACGGAGTATTTCAACCAATAATAGTAAAGAAAAGCATTAAAGGATATGAAATAGTAGCAGGAGAAAGAAGATATCGTGCTTCCCTTTTAGCAGGCAAAAAAACCATACCTGCAATTATTCGCAATTTCACAGACGAACAAATGATGGAAATTGCAGTATTAGAAAACTTACAAAGAGAAAACCTAAATGCTATCGAAGAAGCAACAGCATATAAAAATTTAATGGATAACTTAAATTTAACTCAAGAAGAACTAGCAAAAAAAGTAGGTAAAAGCCGAAGCCACATAACAAATATGTTAGGAATACTATCTTTACCAACAGAAACAAAAACTCTAATAAAAGATGGCAAATTAAGTATGGGACACGCTAGAGTATTATCAAAATTAGAAAGTAAAGAAAAAATAGAAACCCTATCAGATGAAATAATAAATAATGACTTAAGCGTAAGAAAATTAGAAGAACTAACTCATAAACCAGAATTTGAAAGAAAAAACAAAATAACTAAAAGAAAAGAAACAAATGAATATGAAACATTAGAAAACGATTTATCAGAATACTTAGGAACAAAAGTAACTATAAATAATAAAAAATTACAAATATCATTTGTTAACGTAAACGACTTAAATAGAATACTAGACATAATAAATTACAACAAGTAGGTGACTAACATGAAAGAATTATTTAACTTTTTAGGACAAAAAAATACATATATGTCAATTATAACAATAATTATCTATATCTTAATAGGATACATAATATATGTATTACTAAAAAAAATACTAATTAAAAGCCTAAACAAAAAAAAGAAAAGAGAACAGACATTAAAAAAACTTTTAATAAGCATTATAAAAGTAGCAATAATTATTATAGAAATAATTGTCATTCTAGAAACACTAGGAATAAATGTTACCTCATTACTAGCAGGACTGGGAATAGCAAGTGTTGTACTAGGACTAGCACTACAAGATATAATGAAAGATATATTATCAGGAATATTTATTATAATTGAAGACCAATATGATGTTGGAGACCTAGTAGAAATAAACAATTTCACAGGCAACATCATTTCCGTAGGATTAAAATCCACTAAGATAAAAAACTATGAAGGTAAAATAAAAATAATATCAAATAGAAATATAAGTGAAGTAATAAACTACTCAAAATCAAATAATTATGCTATTATAGATATTCCAGTTTCCTATGAAGAAAATATTTCAAAAGTAGAAAAAGCCCTAAATAAAATAATAGATAAAATAAAAGAATTAGACAACATAATAGGTAATGTAGAACTATTAGGAATAAACGAGTTAGCAGAATCAAGTATTAACTATCGTTTAACTGCCGAAGTAAAATCTTCTACCCAATATCAAGTACAAAGACAAATAAGAAAAATAGTACTAGAAGAATTTAGTAAAGAAAAAATAAACATTCCATATAACAAAATAGAGGTAATAAATGAAAAATGATTATGAATTAGGAACAAAAGTAATAATGAAAAAACAACATCCATGTGGTAGTAACTTATGGAAAATAACAAGATTAGGAGCAGATATAAAAATAGAATGTTTAAATTGTGGAAGAACAATTATGTTACCAAGAATAGAATTTAACAAAAAACTAAAAAAAATAGTTAAGGAGTAAACCATGGCAAAAAAGAAAAAATTAAAAAAACTAAGATTACACCCTGTAACCAGTTTTATATTATTAACATTTACAGTAGTATTACTAAGTTTTATTTTATCATTATTTAACACATCAGCAACTTATAGTGCTATAAATCCAAATACTAATAGTTTAGAAAAAACAATAGTAGTAGTAAAAAATATGCTTTCATATGATGGAATAAAGTCGGTTATAAGTAATGCTGCGACTAACTTTATAAGTTTTACAACCCTAAGCACCTTAATAATAACCTTAATAGGTATAGGTGTAGCAGATGTAACAGGACTTATTCAAACATTTATGAAAAGAAAATTAGTAAAAATAAATCCTAAAACAATAACTTTCCTAATTTTCTTAATATCAGTATTTTCAAGTATTGTAAATGAAGTAGGATACGCAATATTAATTCCATTAAGTGCATTATTATTCCTTTTTAACGGACGAAACCCACTAACAGGAATAGCAACTGCCTTTGGAGGAGTAGCATTTGGCTATAGTATAAGCTTCTTTGTTGGTTCAACAGATATAGATTTAATACCATATACTACAAGAGCAGCAAACTTAATTGACAGCACATTCTACGTAAGAATGACATCAAACCTATATATTATGATAGTATCTTGTATAATAATTGCTATCGTAGGAACAATCATAACCGAAAAATTTGTAGCAAAAAAAATGGGTAGATATATATCAAAAACCAAAGATGAAGAAGGAAACACTAAAGAAATAGAATACTTAGATTTACAATATGAAGAACAAAAAAAGATATTAGAAGAAACAAAAGAAAAACAAGGCTTAAAATATGCAGGTATCGCCGCAATTGTTGTAGCACTAATATTTATATATATGATAATTCCAGGTTTACCACTATCAGGTATACTTTTAGATAACACTAAAGAGGCCTATGTAGACCAACTATTTGGAGTAAATTCCTACTTCCAAGATGGTTTTACCTACATGACTGCATTATTCTTCATTATAACAGGAATAGCCTATGCTATCGGAGCAAAATCAATAAAAAATGATGAAGATTTAATAGAAAAACTAGGAGAAAAACTTTCAATGTTAGGATACTTACTAATTATAATCTTCTTTGCTTCCCAATTTATAGCAATTTTCAAAGAAAGCAATATTGGAGTAGTAATAGTAGCAACCTTAACAAACATCTTAAAAAGTTTACCATTATCAGGAATTATTCTAATATTATTTGCAATTTTCATAATTGCTATATCAAACCTATTTGTAACAACATCAGTATCAAAATGGGCCATTATTTCCCCAGTTTTAGTACCAATGATGATGCAATTAAATATCTCACCACAATTTGCTCAATTCATCTTTAGAGCATCAGAATCAATGACTAATGCAGTAACACCACTTCTAGCATACTTTGTTGTATATATAGGATATCTAAATATATATAATAAAGAAAAAGACAAAGTATACACCATAAGAGATGGTATAAAAATAATGAAACCCTATTTAATAGGACTAACAATAACATGGATAGTAATTATCCTATTATGGTACATTCTTGGCTTACCACTAGGACCAGGTACATATCCAACATTATAAGGAGGCAAAAAATGAGTTTAAAAGCAGGCATCGTAGGCTTACCAAATGTAGGCAAATCAACACTTTTTAATGCCATTACCAAAAAAAACATTTTAGTAGCAAACTATCCATTTGCAACAATTGATCCAAACGTAGGAATAGTAAGTGTTCCTGATGAACGATTAGCAAAACTAGAAGAATTATATCTACCAAAAGAATTAAAACCAGCTTGTTTTGAATTTGTAGATATCGCAGGTATAGTAAAAGGAGCTTCAAATGGCGAAGGTCTAGGAAACAAATTCCTATCACATATAAGAGAAGTAGATGCAATTGTCGAAGTAGTAAGATGCTTCGATGATAAAGAAATAATCCATGTTGAAGGAATAGTAGATCCAGTAAGAGACGTAGAAATAATAAATTTAGAACTTGCACTAGCAGACCTAGAAATAATAACTAATCGTATAGAAAAAATAAAGAAAAAAGCTGAAACAACCAAAGATAAAGAAGCCCTTTTAGAAGTAAGTGCTTTAGAAAAATCAAAAAACTCCCTAGAACAAAACATTCCTTTAAGATTAGTTGAATACACCAAAGAAGAACAACAAGCTATTAAATCATTTAACTTCTTAACACTAAAACCACATATCTATTTAGCAAACATAAGTGAAGAAGAAATAACAAATGAAAATGACTACGTAAAAAAATTAAAAGAATATGCAGAAAAAGAACATAGTAAAGTAATTACCGTATCAGCAAAAATAGAATCAGAACTTGCAGAATTAAATGATGAAGACAAAAAAGAAATGCTAAACGAACTAGGTATAGAAAAAAGTGGACTAGATAAACTAGTAGAAACAACTTACTAGGCTTAAAAACATACTTTACATGTGGACCAGAGGAAGTAAAAGCATGGACTTACAAAGATGGAACCAATGCTAAAGAATGTGCTGGAATAATTCACACAGACTTTGAAAAAGGCTTTATAAAAGCAGAAGTAATAGGATACCAAGATTTAATAACCTGTGGTAGCGAACAAAAAGTAAAAGAAGAAGGAAAATTTCGTTTAGAAGGAAAAGACTACCTAATGCAAGATGGAGATATTTGCCACTTTAGATTTAACTTATAAAATAAAAAATAATCTACACTCATTCTAGATTATTTTTTTTATAATTTATCATTTCACTAACTAACAAACCCACATTACTACCTAATTCACTTTTTAAAGAAACAATATCTTCCTTAAACATTTTTTCTCTCTTTATCGCATCATCTACATAAGGCGAAAAAATCGTAAAATCAAGTTTTGATTTTTTATATTTGCATATTTCACCTAATCTTTTTTCAAGATATCGCCTATATCTAGAAACATATCTATTTTCGTACATTTTAGTTTTATCATCAGATAATACTTGAGGAAAATGCAACATAAGCCAAAATTCAAACGTAGGATTACTAACATATAAATTTACATTATTATTTTTACAAAATTTAACCACTTCATCATATTGAAAATCCTTAAAATTTTGCTCATCTCGATCTATTACTATATTTATTTTATCAACAACACTTGAATAAGTAACATTTTGTGTTTCAAAATATAAAGGAAAATTACTCGCTAAATCCTTATATACATCTCCTTTAAAAATTTTTAAAAATAAACCTTCTAATTCAAAATTTTTAATCCTATAATTATCTATTCCATATATAGAAAGCAATTTATTATATATATCATTAATATCTATATTATAATTATTTTCTCTAATAAAATTATCAATTCTATTTCTAAGTTCTAAAACAGTTATTTCATTAAACTTCACATTAATAATAAATTCTTTAACCATCTTTACTATAAAATTAGGATGACTATTATTAATTGTAGCAAAATCTCTTAATATATTAATAATATCAATATTTTGAGATATGACAGAATTATTTAAACCATCAAAATATAAAGGTTCTGAATTACTACCTTCTGATACAATGAAATATTTTGGTTTATAATTTTTAATTTCAGATTTTCTTTCAGTTGCAAAACTACCATTAATTCTCATAACTTGAATCTATATTGGCTATCGCGCCAAACCTTCCTTCGAAATAAGCTTTATCAATTTTCTTATCAAATCTTGCAACATCTTTAAACTCTTCAAGAGAATATATCTTAGAAGCACCCTTATTATCTTTTTCAGTAAACCAAATTTCATCTCTACGAACTAAATCAAAATCTAAAGTTTTTAACTCATGAGTAGTAATAATTAATTGATTAGTAGTTTTCGATTTTAAAAATATTTTAAGCAAACCATCTACTAAAATAGGATGCAAACTACTATCTAATTCATCAATTAAAAACAACTTATTTTTCGTCAATAAAATATCAATTAACTCTAAAACTCTAATTGTACCATCAGATTCATCATAAGCCCCAAAATAATTATCACTATTTTCATGTAAAAATTTCAAAGAATAAACTTCATATTTATTATCATCTTTTTTTCTAATTGAATATAAATCATTTTCAATTCTAAGAGTACACCTTAAATTAGGATATTTACTAGATAAAATATCTAAATCATTTAATATATTATTGTAATCATTATCAGATAACTTTGTCTGAATACTTTTAATATCATAAGGTTCAGGAATAAAATCAGTAATATTAATATCTAATGCTTTCAAAATTTTAATAATTTTTTCTTTACTTTTTATATAATCAATATCAAATAACTTATGAGTAGAAGGTCTAATAATTATTGTATCTTGTACCATAAATTTATAAACATTAAAAACATCATTAAAGAAAGAATCATTATTAGAAGACATAACTAACCTTCTAGTCATCTCACTTAAAAATAAATTTTTATTATTCTTTTTCATTTCTTCTAAACAATTACTAAAATTACTATGTTTTTTATCTATAATATCTGATTGTTTTAGATTCGATGAACCTCTTTCACAAACAT
>CAYWQZ010000027.1:0-8289 GCA_964460565.1 uncultured Mycoplasma sp. | reverse complement strand
CACTAAAAAAAGTACCAACTTTTATGGTACTTTCTGTAAAATTATTATTTGTCATTTTCTTAATTTCCCCCTTTTTATTTTTAACGACAAAAAAGACCTTATCACAAGATCTTCTAAAATAGTGTTACATCACTATTTCAATACAATTTCTATTTTTCTATTATTTCCTTCTAATACTCCAATAGTAATTTTATCAATAAAAGTATCAATTATATACTTATCTAAGTATAATTCTTTTTTTGTAATGTTCTTTGTTCTTGCAAAAGAATAAATTCCTTTAAGTAACCTCTCTATTTCAGATAATCGGTTACCATATAGCTCTAACATTTCACGATTTTCGTTTTTTCTTAGTTCAATAATTAAATCTATTCCTTCTATTTTTTCAGAATTAAGTTTTTCTATCTCCTTGTTTAAAAGTTCTCTTTCTTGTTTTAAATACTTTCTATGAATATCAATGCTTTTATCTTTTAATTGTTTTTCATAAATACTTTCTAATACATCAAAATCAACATTGCAATAAATTTCATTTTCAACAAACAAAGAAACAATGTCTTTTAATTCATCATATCTAATTGCAGAATTATTACTACAAACAACTTTATTTTTACCTCTTGTATCACAACTTGAGCATCTAAGATAACTAACTATTCCATCTTTATTATGAGATTGAGATAAAGTAAAAACTCTACCACACTTTTCACAATATACTTTATTAGAAAATATATTTCCATTATGATAATAAAAATCTACACCAGAATAATTTTTTTTATTATTAATTCTAAGTTGAACTCTATTAAATAAATCATCATCTATAATTTCTAAATGTGTTTTTATATTTGAATATTTATAGCATCCATTATAAACTTTATTAATCAAAATCTTTCTAATAGCCCCTCTTTGCCATTTTTTATTTTCATCATTTTTTGTTATGCCAATATATTTACCATATATCTTATAGCATGAAGGTGAAACTATCATTCTTTCATTTAAATAATCTGCTATTTGAGTATAACTACATCCTTTATCATATAAATCATATATTAAATATACAATATGTGAAGTTAAATTATCAGGAACTAATTGTCTTGATTTAAGTAAATATCCATAGGGCACCGCTCTACCTATATATTCTAATTTTTCTTTTTTCTTTTCTATATCTTTATTTCTCATTTTGGAAATCAGATTTCTTGTCTCTACTGTTTTCATAACATTCCAACTCCCTTCTTTTTCTAATTATTGAAGAAAAACTTTTATTAATACAATTTTTATCTCTTGCTAATAATTTTTTCAATTTTGTATTATCACATGTAACGTTGTAATTAATCTTTTTCATCTCATTACCCCATTTATTACATAGCTATGTTTTACTATCTTTTCATTATTTGATTCGTAAAAAGTATAGGTTCTTTTAGGACGCTTTTCTTCTTTCTTTTTAGGAGTTGGACTTTTTTTAGCATCTAAATATCCTATAACAATATCTTTATTTTCCTTATTAAGAGGAGTGTAATCAGCCTTAACAATTTTAATTTCATTTGTAATTATCGTCCATTCATTAGTATCAAAATAATTTAAAATTTCATTATTTCGTAAATACTTATTGGAAGGATAATTTTTATAATCATCATCTTTTAATGCAATATCATATTCTAAATACAAATAACCCTTATCAGCCACATTGTTTTTTAATTTGTTAATCTTATATTCCATAGAATAATCAATATTAGAATCTCGATCTAAACTATGACAAGCTGCAACATAATCATATTTATTTTCATCTGTAAAACTATAATAATTTTTATTTATTAAATTATATTTTGTTTTAATTAATTCTGTTGTAATCCTATCTTTAAAACCTAATATATTTCTTTTAGCAAACACAAAATTAGATGTATTAGGAACACTTAAAGGAACCTCGGTTTTACCACCTTCTAAAAAAACTTTTTCAGGTTCATAGACAACAATAGGTATATTTCTTCTCAAAGGACACATTCCCAGTTGACCATCTTTGTCATCAACAATCAAAAATTTTGTTTTCTCATTAATTTTTTTCAAAGACCACTTATTTACCTTTTTTTGATAAATATATGGCATATTTCCAAATAAACTTGAAGTACGATTTGATAAAATTCTCATAAATATCTTCTCCTTTTTTATAGGGTTAAATACTGTTTAAACCCTTATATTTACTTGATTTTACCATTCTTCATACTTTTGTTTCTTCTTACTTATATTTACTATTTTTTGTTGCACTTCGCCAAAGATGTCTTTCATGCCCTAAAGCCCCAAATAGTTTTGTTTCTGGATCAATAAATGTTAATGTTCCAATTCCAGTTATACTATCTTTAACATATAATCCTGATTTATATATTCCATTTTCAAAGAAAATAGTTAAATCTGTTTTGTATTCCTTATTACCTCTAATATAGCCAACACTTACAGTTTTTTTACCCTTTATTGCTTCAATAAAATCATTACTTGTATTTATTTCTTTATCATCAATTTTATTAATAATATCCCCTACTTGCAAGTCGATTTTATTTTTAGTATCATACTTTCCTACAACTAATACACCGGAACTATGTACTTTTATTCCAACTGTTTCACCACCAGCATAAATATACTCTGAATAAGCATATATATTAAATGGCATAATAACTAATAGAAGAAGCATTATTAAGGCTTTTTTAAAATGCATTATTTCATCTCCTAACAGACTACATTATTATTATTAATCTTTTTTAATTATTTATTAATACAAAATATACCAAAAAAACTTTAAAGTTATTCTACTTCAAAGTTTTCTAGTTCTCCATTACTTGCTACTATTTTACTTACTTTTTCTTCAACATTTTTTAATTCTTCATCACATGATTTCAATAAATCCATTGCTTTTTTATATTTATTAAATGATTCATCTAATGTTTGTGATCCTGTTTCTAATTCAGATATTATTGATTCTAATTCCATTATTTTATCTTCAAATGTTTGTTTCATTTATTTCCTCCATTTTTTCTATTTGAGCATTTATTAATCCATCAGTTAATTTAATTTTAATTTTGTCTTTTTCTTTTAATGTTTTAATACTATTAATTATATTATCATTTTTATATAAAACACTATATCCTCTTTTTAAAGTATTTAAGGGATTTATAATTAATAATTTTTCATTTAGTTATTTTAAATGATTTATTTTGTCTTTATAAATTATTGTTGGATTTATAATTATATGATTATTTTTAATGTTATTAATTTTATTTTGTTTATTTATTATAATATTATTTATTATATTATTAATTTTATCATTATACATTATTAATTTTTGTTTTTTATTATCATACATTATCATGGGATTTTTTAAAACAAAAGAATTTTTAAATTTATCTAATTCTAAATGATATATTTTTATTTTTTTTGTTATTGTTTCATTTAGTCTTATTTTTAATTGATCATTATGTTTTATTAAATCGGTTAATACTGGTACTGCTATCATTGCACCAGCTGTTGGTGTTGCTGCTCTTACATCAGCTACAAAGTCAGCGATTGTAAAGTCTGTTTCATGGCCAACAGCACTTATAATTGGAATATTACATTCATAAATTGCGCGGGCAACTATTTCTTCATTAAATGGCCATAAATCTTCAATTGATCCACCACCACGACCTACAATTAGTGTATCGATGTTATAATTTTTAGCAAGATTTATATTTCTTACTATATCTTCTTTAGCTCCTTCACCTTGAACTAAACTTGAAAAGACAATTATTTCTACAACAGGACATCTTTTTTTAATTGTTGTTACTATATCTCTTATAGCAGCACCTGTTTTGGCTGTAATTACACCTACTCTTTTAGGAAAATAAGGTATTAATTTTTTATGTTCTTGATTAAATAATCCTTCTTTTTCTAGTTTTTTCTTTAATTCTTCAAACTTTTTATAAAGATTACCGACACCGTCTTCTTCCATTTCGGTTATATATATTTGGTAGTTTCCTGTTGCTTCATAAATACTTACTCTTCCGTGAACTAATACTTTTGTTCCATCTTGTGGATTAAAGTTTAATTTATAAGCGTCACGGGCAAACATTATTGCGTTTATTTTACTGTTTTCATCTTTTAATGAAAAATAAAGATGTCCTGTTGGATGTTTTTTGAAGTTTGATATTTCTCCTTTTAGGTAAACATTTCTCATTTTAGAGCTGTTATCAAACATTAATTTTAAATAGCTTGTAAATTCACCTATTGTTTGGTAATTCATTTATTTGCCTCTTCATGGTAAATTCTATCTAATACACCATTTATTAGTTTAACGATTTTTTCATCGCTATAAAGTTTTGCTAGTTCAATTGCTTCATTTATTACAACGATATCTGGTGTATCAGTGTATAATAGTTCATATATTGACATTCTTATTATGGCTATATCTGGAAGACCTAAACGATCAATTGTCCAATCTTTCATATATTTATTAGCGATTTCATCAATATTATTTTTATATGTTATTGTTCCATATACTATTTCTTTTATAAATTCGTTTTCGATTTCATTATTTTCTTTTATTAATGAGTCAATATCATAGTTTATTTTATTTTTATCAAATAATGCTGCTTGATATAGTATTGTCATTATTTTTTTTCTTAATTCGCTTCTTGTTTCCATATTATCTCCTTATCATATCTTTTAATTTATATAATATATTTAATGCTTCCATTGGTGTTGTATTCATTGGATCTATTTCTTTTAATTTTTTTTCGACTTGACTTTCTTCTTTTAAAAGATCATCTAATGGTAATGATTCTTGAATTTTTATATCTTTTTTAATTTCTTTATTTTCATATATTTTTAGTATTTGATCGGCTCTTTTAATTAAATCATCTGGTAATCCTGCTAAACGGGCTACGTGGATTCCATAGCTTTTATCAATACTTCCCTCTTCGATTTTATGAAGGAATGTTATATTTCCATCTTCTAGATGAGCGCTGACATGAATATTTTTTAAGTTTTTTAAATTGTTTTCGAGATCTGTTAATTCATGGTAATGGGTTGAAAATAGTGTTTTACATTTAATGTTGTTATGGATAAATTCAATTATTGATTGAGCTAGTGCCATTCCATCAAATGTTGCGGTTCCGCGTCCTAATTCATCAAATAATATTAAACTATTTTCAGTGGCGTTTTTTATAGCCATATTTGCTTCATTCATTTCTACCATAAATGTAGATTCACCGCTTACTAGGTCATCACTGGCACCTATTCGAGTAAAGATTTTATCAAATACTGGAAGTGATGCTTCATCTGCGGGAACAAATGATCCTATTTGGGCCATTATTACGGTTATTGCAAACTGTCGCATATATGTTGATTTTCCTGCCATATTTGGTCCTGTTATTAATAATATATTTGTATTTTTATCAAATTTTATATCATTTTTTACATAACTATTTATTACTTTTTCAATTACAGGATGTCTATTTTCAATTATGTTTATTTCTTCATCTTTTGATATGAATTTTGGCCTTACATAATTATTTTCTTCCGCTATTGTTGCAAAGGATTGTAAAACGTCTATTTCACTTATTATTTTAGATATGTTTTGTAATTTTACAATATATTTTTTAACTTCATCTCTTACTTCAATAAATAGATCATATTCTAGTTTTATTATTTTTTCTTCGGCATTTAATATTTGATCTTCTTTTTCTTTAAGTATTTTACTTATATATCTTTCAGCGCCAGCGAGTGTTTGTTTTCTTTCATATCCGTATTCTTCTTTTACAAGGTTTGTACTTCCTTTAGATACTTCAATGTAATATCCAAATACTCTATTATAGCCTATTTTTAAATTTTTTATTCCGGTTCTGATTCTTTCTTCATTTTCAAACTTGGCAACAAAATCTTTACCGTTTTTTCTTAAGTTTTTTAATTCATCTAATTCTTCGTTATATCCTTCTTTTATTAATGATCCTTCTTTTAATGTTACTGGAGCATCTTCATTTATACTATTATCTAATAAATTATATAATTCATATGGTACTTCAAAATAGTTGTTATAATTTATTTGTTTTAATATCTCTAATATTGTGGGTAAATTTTTTATTGAGTTTTTTAGTTGGATTAAATCACGTGCTGTTGCTTGACCTAAAGCAATTTTTCCGGTTAATCTTTCAATATCATATACACCATCTAATGAGTCTCTTAAATCATTTTTTAGGATAAATTCTTTTATTAATGTTTCTACTATATCTAATCTTTTATTTATTTCTTCTTTATTTATTAAAGGATTTTCAATGTATTTTTTTAACATTCTTGCTCCGGGTGCTGTTTTTGTTCGGTCTAATAACCAAAGGAGTGAATATTGTCTTTGTTTTAAACGTAGTGTTTCGGTTAATTCAAGATTTCTTTTGGTATGAATATCCATTTTTAAGTATTCATTATTTTTGATTATTTTTGCTTTCATTAAGTGTTTTAAATCTTGCATTTCCATTTTTAATAGATAGTTTATTAGATATTCTATTGGTTTAATATATCTTATATCTTCAATTTCTTCATATATGTATTTATAATCTTCTAAATGTTTATATTCATCTTCAATTGTTACATCTATTTTATAGTGTTCGGTTAATAATTTTTTTATATTCAGATCAACGTTACTTGGCATTATTATTTCTTTTATTCCAATGTTTACTATTTCACTTACTATACTTGATAATTCATGATTATGAAGTTTAACGTTTACTTCACCTGTTGATAGATCTATATATGATAATGAATATATGTGTTCAAAGTCAATTAATGCTCCTATATAATTGTTTTCATTTTCGTTTAAATTTTCATCAATCATTGTTCCTTTTGATACTATTTTGGTTAAGCCTCTCTTTACGACACCTTTTGCTTCTTTAGGGTCTTCTAATTGTTCACATATTCCAACTTTATGACCGTTTTGGGTTAGTTTTTCTAAATATACGTTTATTGCATGATATGGTATTCCACACATTGGTATTCTTTCTTCTAATCCAGCATTTTTGCCTGTTAGGGTTAATTCTAGTTCGTGACTTACGTTTACGGCATCTTCAAAAAACATTTCATAAAAATCACCTAAACGAAACATTATTATTATATCAGGGTTATTTTTTTTTATTTCCATATATTGTTTCATCATGGGACTTACTTTATTTATGTCTACTTCATTTAATTTCATTTGTTTCACCTCATTAATTATATAATATTTTCTTATAAAAAGCAAAAAGAATTTATTTTTTGTAAATTCTTTTTTAGCTTTTTTTTATTAAAAATTTTGATAATTCATCAGGTTCTTTTTCATTAAAGATAATATCATATATTAAATCTATTATTGGCATATCTACATTTTTATTTTTTAATAGTTTATAAATGCTTTTTAATGTATATAATCCTTCAATTGTTGTATTTTCTTCATATTTTTTAATTTCTTCTTTATCTTTTTTGGATCCAATCATATTTCCATATGTAAAATTTCTACTTTTATATGATGTACATGTTAATAGTAGATCACCGAACCCAGCATATGTTAGTATTGTTTTTTTCATTCCACCTAATGCTTTTATTAGATTTTTAATATCGTGAAGTGATTCTGTTATAAACATAGCTTCTGTTGATTCTGGGTATCCTAAACCATTTAACATTCCTGCTGATATAGCAATTACATTTTTTATCGCACCACATATTGATACACCAATTATATCTGATGATTTTCTTAATTTTAATGAATCATTTTCTAATGCTTGTTTTATTGTAATAAATGTTTTTTTATCTTTTGTTGCTAGGGATAAACCGATTGGAACTTGTTTTGTTAGGTCTTTTGCAAATGATGGACCTGATAATAAGGCGACTCTTTTTGTTTTATTATATTTTTTATATACATCTATTGGAAAAAGACATGTATCACGCTCTATTCCTTTACTGGCAATACATATAAATTGGCTTTTTTTAACAATTTTTTGCATTTCACATGCTATATTATCTACGTATTGCGCTGGCACAGCAACGACAATTATATCAGAATTTACAATTGCGTTTTCAAAGTTTCTTGTTACTTTTATATTTTGCTCTAATTTAAAATCTGGTAAAACTTTTTTATTTGTTCTTTCGTTTTTTAGTTCTAAATATTCTTCTTCTATTTTCGTCCATATTGTTACTTTATTTTTTTTATTAAATTGATATGCTAAAGCGAGTGCATATGCTCCGCCACCTAATATTGTTATTTTCATTTTTCTAAACATTCCTTTCCACTTCACTACGTTCAGCTCAAGCCAC
>CAYWQZ010000026.1:0-8333 GCA_964460565.1 uncultured Mycoplasma sp. | reverse complement strand
ACTATATTAATAGCATTAAACAAAATCAATATTTAGTAATTGGTCCAAATCCAGTATTTTTAAAATATATTAAATCAGTATTACCAGAATTAGATGTTAATGGAGTTAAACAATGTACTTATGAAATGTTTGCTAAAAAATATATTGACGAGGATATAAATATAAATCCATCAAATAAAAAGGTTGCTTTAAATATTTCAGGAAAAAATAAAAACGATATAGATAAATTTAAATGTTCGATGAAATATAAGGACATGTTAGATAGATTCTTAACATTATATTTTTATAGCATTACATCAAAACCTTTAATGTTAGGTGATTTTCAAGTATTATCTAGTGAGGAAATATCAAACGTATTTAAAACAACAGAAAATAGTTATTCAAATAATTTATCTAATAGGATAGAGTTAACTATTGACAGATTGTGCAGGATTATTGAAGATAAACAAGGCGAAATAATCTCTAACTATGGTGAATATTCATTTAAACTTTTTAAAACCGCAACAAGTGAAGAAGAAAAAAATAAAATGAGAAATATGTTTTCTAAAGATAGAATAGAAATATCAAAAAATTGTAGAAGTCTATTGAGAAAATATTTTAATAAATCAAAGGTTAACGCTACTAAGTTATATAAATTATTTTTAAGTACAATTTCTGATTTTGATATATATAAATATCCTTATTTAAATGAACTTAAAAAAGAAACCACAAAAAATATAAAAGGAAATAATTATGATTTTGAAGATTTAGCATCATTAATATATATCAAACGAGTAATTTTTCCTGATAAAGATTATGAAAAAATTAGACATGTAGTAATAGATGAAGCACAAGATTTAGGAGAGTTTAATTTTTATTCATTAAAGAGTGCACTGCCTTCTGCTACATTTAGTATTTTTGGTGATTTAGCACAATCTATTTATAATTATAGAGGTATAAATAGTTGGGAAGATGTTAATAATTTGGTGTTTAAAAATAATGGTAATATTATTAATTTTAATAAAAGTTATAGAACTACTGCTGAAATAATGAATGTTGCAGATGATGTTGCTGAAAGCATTGGACTATCTAGATCAGATTTAGTTGTTAGACATGGTGAAGACGTTTCAGTGTCTGAAGTTGAAGAAGAAAAAAATATTCCTGAATATATTGCTAAAAAAATAACTGAATATAAGGAAAAGGGATATAGAACAATTGCAGTCATAAGTAAAACTGAATTACTATCTAATTATATAAATGATGATTTGGCAACGTTTGGAATAAATATACCAAATATTTCGGAAAATGATGATTTAAACGATGAAAGATTTAGAATTTGTACTATTTCTAACGGACTTGCCAAAGGTCTTGAATTTGATGCAGTAATTATTAATAATGCAACTGAAAACATATATTCATCATCAAATCCATTAGATATGAAACTATTATATGTTGCCATAACAAGAGCGCTTCATGAATTAGATATTGTTTATACTGGAGATGCGTCTAAACCATTAGAAAAACATGTAAAAAAACTCATCAAAAACAATTAATTAGGAAATAATAAATAATTTATTGTAACTTTTTATTTTATTGTTGCAAAAAATGTCAAAAATTATAAAAAGTTTGCATTCTGTTGCTAATTTTTATTTGGTTACTTTTATAATCAAAACAATAAAAAAATAATTTAAAAAGTAACAATTTAATAAATTGACAAAAATAAGGGAAAATACTATAATTTTCCTAGAAAAAGGAAATGCTAATTGTAATAAAGATAAAATTGAAATAGATAAAGCATTATATATTACATTCTACTCATTTGATTATGAAATAAATAGAAAAATTATTCTATTTATTTTTTTATAAAATATAATAATATGAGGTGTTATATGTTTATAAAAAAGAATAATGAAAGAATTATGATAGTTTTATTTGTTTTAATAGTGTGTTTTATTTTTGTGTTTTTAAGAATATTTTATGTTCAAACTTTTTCTTATTCTAAACTTAGTTCTTTATCAGATGATTTATGGAGTAGGGAACTACCCATAACTGCTGAAAGAGGGAAAATATTAGATAGAAATGGTATTGTTTTAGCAGATAATATTACATCAACTAGTTTAGTAATTATTCCTAATCAAATAGAAAATCCTAAAGAGGTAGCAGAAACACTTTCTAATATTTTAGGTACTAATTATGAAGATATGTACGAACATATAACTAAGAAAACTTCTATTGAAAGAATACACCCTGAAGGTAGAAGATTAGATTATGAAACTGCAGATAAGATAAATAGTTATAATTATAGTGGTGTTTATTTAGTGAAAGAATCGGAAAGATATTATCCTTATGGTAATTTATTATCACATGTATTAGGTTATGTAGGTATTGATAATCAAGGATTAAGTGGTATAGAACTTTTATATGATGATTATTTAAAAGGAGAAAATGGTTCAATTAAGTATTATAGTGATGCAAAGGGAAAAAAATTAGAATTAAATGAACTTTATATTGATAGTGAAAGTGGTATGGATATTATGTTAACTATTGATTATAATATTCAAAGTTCTATAGAAAGAGAACTTAGTAATATAGTAACTATGTTTAATCCAGATAATGCACTTGCTATTGCAATGAATCCAAATACTGGTGAAGTACTTGCTATGGCATCACGTCCTGATTATGATCCTAATAATTATAGTAATTATTCTATGGAAACAATAAGTCGTAATCTTCCTATATGGATGAGTTATGAGCCAGGTTCAACTTTTAAAATAATTACTACTGCTGCAGCAGTTGAAGAAGCTGTAGTTAATTTAGAAAAAGATACTTTTTATGATTCGGGTTCTGTTTTAGTTAGTGGTTCAAAGTTAAGATGTTGGAAAAGTGGGGGACATGGAGCACAAACTTATTTACAGGTATTTGAAAACTCTTGTAACCCAGGCTTTGTATCTTTAGGTTTTAAATTAGGTAAAGAAAAACTATTTAATTATTTAGATATATTTGGTTTTGGAGAAAAAACAGGTATTGATTTAAATGGAGAAAGTTTAGGTATTATATTCCCACTTGATAAAGTAAATGATTTAGAACTTGCAACAACTGCTTTCGGTCAAGGAGTAAGTGTAACTCCAATACAACAAGTTGCAGCAGTTTCTTCAGTAGTTAATGGAGGTTATTTATATAAACCATATGTATTAAAGAGTATATTAGATAGTAAAACAAATAATATAATTACAAAAACAAGTAAAGTATTAGTAAGAAAAACTATAAGTGAGAATACATCTAGTATTATGAGAATGGCTTTAGAAAGTGTTGTAGCGCGTGGCGGAGGTAAAATGACTTATATAGATGGATATAGAATTGGAGGTAAAACAGGTACTGCTCAAAAAGTAAAAAATGGTAGATATTTAGAAAATAATTATAGTATGAGTTTTATGGCTGTACTTCCAAGCAATAATCCAGAAGTAGTTTTATATCTTGCAATAGATAATCCAAAAAATACTGCATTACTTTCTAGTTATACAACGACACCATTTGTAAGAAAAATATTATTAGATATAATTAGTATTATGGGTATAGAAAAACAAGAAAATCAAGCTGAAAAAGATTATGAATGGTATGATAAAAAATACTATGAAGTACCAAATGTTGTAGGTTTAACTAAAAAAGAAGCAAAAAAATATCTTACTTTCTTTGATATTGAATATGTAGGAAGTGGGGATGTTGTAGTAGAACAAACTCCTAAAGCAGGTACTAGATATTATGAAACAGGAACGATTAAACTTTTAATGGGTGATAAATAATGTCAACATTAAATAAATATTAAATATTTTTATTTGTTTTATTATATTTTTGTTGTATAATATTTCTAGAAAGAAGGTTTGATGATATGTTAATTCTTACTAAATCTATTTTATCATTAATGATAGGTTTTCTAGCAGCAGTAGTAGTAGGTTTAATTTTAATTCCAATTTTAAAAAGAATTAATTTCGGACAAAAAATAAGTGAATATGTTGGAGAATCACATCGTAAAAAAGAAGGAACTCCTACTATGGGGGGATTAATCTTTATTATTCCTACTATTTTAGGTATTTTATATTTAACTTTAAGTGGTAAAGTAGAGATGACTTATAATTTAATTATTGTATTAATTGTTTTTGTTTTATATGCACTTTTAGGTTTTTTAGATGATTATACAAGTATAAAAAGAGGTAAAAATGAAGGACTTACGGTAGCGCAAAAATTTATCGGGCAAGTTGTTATTGCACTTATTTTCTTTGCTATTTATATGAAATATAATGGTAATACTAATTTTACAGTTACAACTTTAGGAATTGATTTTGATATGGGGTTCTTTTATGGAATATATATTTTACTTCTTTTAGTAGGCTTTTCTAATGCTGTTAACTTAACTGATGGTTTAGATGGTTTAGCAGGAGGATTATCAGCTATTTCATTTATTGCTTATGCTCTTATTGCTATTTTTATCGGACAAGAAGATATGGGAATATTTTGTTTTGTTCTAGTTGGAGCGTTATTTGGATTTTTAATGTTTAATGCTTATCCTGCTAGATGTTTTATGGGTGATACTGGTTCCCTTGCTCTTGGTGCAGTACTTGCAACAGTTGCTATACTAACAAGAAGAGAAATAACTGTTTTTGTTGTAGGATTTGTATTCTGCGTTGAAACATTAAGTTTAATAATACAAGTATTTTGGTATAGAAAAACTAAAAAAAGAGTTTTCTTAATGTCTCCGATTCATCATCATTTTGAAAAAAAAGGTTATGAAGAACCAGATATAGTAAAAGCATTTTGGATGGTCGGAATAATTTGTTCGCTTCTTGGAATATTTTTTGCAGTATGGATTTAAGTTAAACTTAAGTCTTTTTTATTACATATATTCTTTTTATATTTAATATAAAAAATAAGTATTTGACTGATTATTTAATGAATGTTATTCTAAAACCAGAAGAGAAAAAAGGCCTAACTTTCTATTCATTATTTTTGGAGGTTTAAAAATGAATTTAAAAAAAATAGTCTTAACTGGTGGCCCATGCGCCGGTAAAACAACTGCTCTTAAAAACATAAAAGAATATTTACAAAGTAAAAATATTCTTGTCATAACTGTTCCAGAAAGTGCAACAGAACTAATACTAAACGGTATTAATCCTTGGTCTGTACCAGTTTATAATTTTCAAGACTTAGTTTTAGAAAAACAATATTCAAAAGAAACAATAGCAGAATCCTACGCTAAAATATTTGCTAAAGATGAAGAAACATGTGTTATTATCTATGACAGAGGAATAATTGATAATAAAGCATATTTAGAAAATAATGATGACTTTACTAAATTATTAAAAAATGCTAATTTAAATGAAATAGATATCTTAGATAGTTATGATATAGTTTTAGACTTATTATCTACTGCTACATGCAAAAAAGAAGTATATAACTTACTAAATGAAGCAAGAATGGAAGATGTAAATACTGCAGTAGAAGTAGATAGAAGAACTACTAAAGCATGGATTCATCATAGAAATTTAAATATTATTCCAAGTACTATTTCTTTAGAAGAAGAAACTAAATTAATTTTAGAAATAATTGATAACTTCTTAAATAATAAACAAACTAAAAAAATTAATAAATACTTACTTGATAATAATAGCGATATAAGCATATATAATGAATCTAATTCAGAAAAAGTAGATATAACTTCTTACACTTTAGATTATAATAATTATAAATATGTCTTAACAAAAAGAAAATATAAAGATAACATATCATATATTTATGAAGTATATACTTCATATAATAACTTTAAAACATATATTGAAAATAAAAAAATAACTAAAGAAGAATTCTATGAATTATTATGTACTAATACTATAAAACAAAAAGAAGATTATGAAGAAATAAACTTTTTATATAATAATTTAAAATATAGAATATGTATATTTGATAATTATAAAACATTAGAAGTAGAAAATTTATTAAATAATAAGTTGCAAATTCCTGAAAATTTATCTATAATAGAAGGCAAAAAAGAAGAGGAAAGTCTTCCAAAAAATAGAGCAAGAATAAGGAGAAAAAATGGGAATTTATAATAGTAGTTGTGATTTTAATAAATATAAAATATTTTATGCAGTAGCAGAATCTAATAGTTTTTCAAAAGCTGCTGAGGTATTACATATTTCACAACCTGCGATAAGTTATGCTATAAAAGAACTTGAAGATACATTACAAACAAAATTATTTATTAGAGAAAAACGTGGAGTAAAATTAACAGATGATGGAGAAAAATTAATGTTTTATGCTCAAAAAGCATTTAATAATTTAATAATGGCAGAAAAAATAATAACAGAAAGAGAAGAAGAAGTAGATGGTTTAGTTAGAATAGGTATATATTCTCATATTTCTACTATTTTATTACCAAAAATAATTAAAGAATTTAAAAAACTTTATCCTAGTGCTAAATTTTCAATATATCAATCTTCTAATCATGAATTAAAAGAAAGATTAAAACACAGAGATGTAGACTTAATTATTATGCAATATCCAATATTTTTATCAAGTAATAGTTTTAAAGAAGAAATAATATGTGAGTTAGATAATTGTTTCTTTGCTACAGAAAAAATATATAATGAATATAGTAAAAATGATAAAGAATATTTATATCCCTTGATACTTCCTTTTAATGGATATGCTGATATTGATACTTTAGAAGAAAAATTAAAAAGAAATAATATTAAATTTAATGCAAGTTTAAGAAGTTATTCATCAGAAACTGTAAAAGAATTAGTAAAACAAGATTTAGGTATTGGTTGGGGTTTAAAAAAATTAATAGAAAAAGAATTAAATAATAAAGAATTATATGAAGTACCAATGAAAACTAATTTAACTAAAACTATTTATAGTATTGCTTATGAAGAAAGTTTTATAAATCGTACTACTAATGAATTTATTAAGTTTTTAAAAGAAAATATAGATAAAGTTATATAAAGATTTAAGATTAAACTTAAGTCTTTTTTATTGTTTTTAGAATAAACTTAAATAGGTGAATTATTGTGAAAAACAAATATAGAAAATTATTATTTATTTCTACTATTTTACTAGTTATTATAGGAATAATAATGATATATTCAGCTTCTTATATATGGGCTGAGTATAAATTTAATGATGCTTTTAAATATGTAAAACAACAACTAATTTTTGCTATACTAGGTTTTATATTAATTAAAATATTAGTTAACATAGATTATAAAACTTTTTATAATAAAGCAAATTTAATTTTACTTATTTGTTTTATATTATTAGTACTTGTAATTATACCAGGTATAGGTGTAGTACGTAATGGATCAAGAAGTTGGTTTGGAATAGGTTCTTTTGGAGTACAACCTAGTGAAGCTGCTAAATTAGGATTAATTATATTTACATCTAAATATTTAGCAAATAATAATAAGAATATTAAAAGTATAAAAAATGGAGTACTACCTATATTAATAATAACTATATTATTTTTTGGACTTATTATGCTACAACCTGATTTTGGTACGGGAATGATACTATTTATGACAATTATTTTATTATTATTTATATCTGGAGTAAATATGAAATTTTTCTATATATCAGGAATAATTGGAGTAATAGGTATAGTACTTTTAATAATAATTGCACCTTATAGATTAGCTAGAATTACTTCATATTTAAATCCTTGGTCTGATCCTTTAGGTAGTGGATTTCAAATAATACAAAGTTTATATGCTATAGGACCAGGTGGTTTATTAGGATTTGGTTTTTTAAATTCTAGACAAAAACATTTTTATTTACCAGAACCTCAAACTGATTTCATATTTGCAATAATTTGTGAAGAGTTTGGTGTTGTTGGAGCATTATTTGTAATTGTGTTGTTTTTTATGTTATGTTATTCAGGTATAAAACTTGCTTTAAAAGAAGAAAATTTATTTAAAAAATACTTAATATTTGGTATTATTTTTCAAATGATATTTCAAACTATTTTAAATTTATCAGTAGTAGTAGGATTAATACCTGTAACTGGAGTAACACTTCCGTTTATTAGTTATGGAGGTTCTTCTCTTTTAATTAGTATGATAAGTATTGGACTTGTTTTATGTGTAAGTAAAAAAGAAGAGTAGTGTATTAAAGTTATAATTATAAATGTAAAGATAAAATTTTAATTACTTTGAGAATTAAGATTTGTAATTTTTTTTTGGAAAAAGTATTGACTGACTGACTGAGTGAGTGGTATAATTAGTTATGTCATCGGGAAGTGGCTCAACTTGGTAGAGCACTTGGTTTGGGACCAAGGGGTTGCAGGTTCAAATCCTGTCTTCCCGACC
>CAYWQZ010000025.1:0-8920 GCA_964460565.1 uncultured Mycoplasma sp. | reverse complement strand
ATGTAAACTTATCATAATCTATTTGAGTAAATACTGTATCTAAATGCATAAATGCACGTGTTGATGGAATTTCAAATGCTAAAACTGTATCAATTAAAGAATTTTCATCTTTAAACAAATTAATACATAACTTATCTATTGCATTAGGTTCAGTTCTTTGAGATATACCTACTGCTAAAACATGCTCGTTTAAATTTAAAATATCTCCTCCTTCAATATGATAAGGATTATATCTATTATAATATAAATCTACTTTATCTTTAAAATCAGGATGATAATTAAAGATATATTCTGCATATATAGTTTCCCTATTTCTAGTAACAGAATACATTTTATTTAAAGATACACCACATCCAATACTAGCAAATGGATCCCTAGTAAAATACAAATTAGGCATTGGATCTGCTAAAAACTCTGAATCTTCACTAATTAAATCTATTAAAGACTTATTTTCATCTAATTCATCCTTATTAAGTTCCCTAATTTGTACCCCTTCCATAGTTTTTAATACTAATTCCTTCATATTATCAAAACTATTTAAATAACTAACCATTGCCCTTCTATACTTTGGAGTTCTAACCCCTGCTTCATAAATAAATTGCTTAATAAACTTTTCCTTAATTTCTTCATTTAATGATAATACTTCTGCCATTAAATCCTCTAAAAATAATACTTCTACCCCATTTTCCTCTAATATAGAAACAAACTCTTCATGTTCCTTAATAGCACTAGGTAAATATGGTATATCATCAAATAATAACCTACCAAGTGAATCTGGTGTTAAATTTAACAACTCATTACCAGGTCTATGAAGTAACACTTTCTTTAAAGGTTTAATCTCACTAGTTACATTAATTACACTCATTATATTCCTCCTTATTTTATATATTAATTGTAACAAACTATTAAATAAAAGTAAAGACATTTTACATCATATTCCCTATATAAATTAACCAGTAATTAATAATTTATTCATATAAAAAAACAATCTATTTTTCAAGTACCTTTTGGTTAATTATTATTAAATAAACTAACTAATTATTTATCAATATATTTTATACATATATTATACTAGGTGGTTTATATGAATATAAATAATAAAACTATAATAGTTTATAATAGTAATGACTTAAAACAAGTTTTAGAAGATGATAATGATTATAATTATATATACTTAGGTAATAATATTACTTTAGATAGGGGTATTACTATAAATGAAAATAAAGAAAAAATTATTATAGATGGAACATATAATAATACAATGTATACTTTAACCGGAATGGATAGTGATAACGAAAATGATACTATTAAAGTTAGTATTCCTAATAAAGAAATTGAAGTAAGAAATATGAAAATTATATATCCTAATATATATGGTGTTATTTATGTTCCTTTAGATAAAAATTATAATACTACAGTTACATATAATAAAATAACTTTTAATGGAACACAACTTTCTTTTAATCCTTATGGTACAACTAAATTAATAGATTGTAATATAACTATTGAAGATACAAATCAAATAACAGCACAAGAAGTATGTGAATCAGACCATGTATTAGTCGGAGGTACTACTAATATTACTAGTAGTTCTACTTCTCCTTTATTTTATTTTAGAAATAATACTTCTGGTCCATCAATTATATTTTTATGTAAAAGTAATATAACTATGACTTCCACTAATAGAGATTTTATGAATGGTACTAATAAATTAAATTTTACTATTTTACACGATACAAACATTAATTTAGTAACAAATAATGGTTTTGCTTCAACTAGTGTATGTGGTGCTAATAATGTTTTAATTGATGAAAGAGCATCACTTACTTTTATAGAAAATAATCATCAAAGAATACCTATGTGGAATATTTTTGGTACTTTCACTATGAAAGAAGACTCTGTTTTAGAATTAATTAATTCTTATACTAATACTCCAACCGATAATTATAATATCCATTTTAAAGGCACTAACTCTAAACTTATATTAGAAAACCCTAAAGCACTATCTATTTATACTAAAAATGCTAATGCTATTTATACTAAAAATACTATGTCTTTTAGCATTAAAACTAGAAGAATAAATATGTGGACTAATTCTACTGATTTAAATAAAGCTGGTGGAATAAATGATTTACCTGAATATTCTTGGTATAAAGAAAACAATTTAATAGAAATAAGTGGTAATTTTACTTCTACTACAACTACTGTTACAAGTCATAATTTTACAGAAGAAGAATTAAATAATTTACCTGATTTAAGTAATTTTTCTTTTCAAAATAAAAAAGAATTTTCTGTAGGAAGTTCTAATATAAATATTTATCCAATATCTAATACTAGTGATAAAATAAAAGGATATACTAATAGTTTTTCTGATATATTAATAAAATACGATACTACTTTAGAAACTGTAACCGCAGATGAAAATGGTTATTTTGAGTACACTCTTCCTAGTATAATAAATGATAATACTAATATAGAAATTATTTCTAATATAAATGGTAGTTTTATTTATGAAACAAGAAAAATAACAACTCCTCATCTTGGAGAATTATCTTTACTAGATATAACAAACCCTATTGTTTTTACCCTTAATCCTATATCAACTAATCCAGTTATTTTACCTAAAAATAAAGATTTAATAATTAAAATTGTCGATAGTAGACTAACTAAAACTAAATGGAAATTATATGCTTATATAACAAAACACCCTACTTCTAGTCTAAATTATATTTTAGAAAATGCTTTAGTATTTAAAAGATTTAATGATGACATAATTACTTTAAGTGATACCCCTAGTTTAATATACGAAGAAGAAAGCACTTATGATGGATTAACTACTTTAAATTACAGCACCAATAAAGGTCCTTTACTTGATTTATCAAATAATTATTTAGAAATAAACGAAGAATATTTCTCTAATATTTATTTTAATATAGAAGAATAAAAAAACACCTATTAAGTGTTTTCTTATTAAATATTAAAGAAATTATCTATACCTACTACTCCATCATAATAATAATTCATTATATCTATACATAATCCTAATTTTTCTTTATCTATTACTTTTGTTTCTTTATATGTTTTAATAATATCTCCAAATAACATATCATAATATATAGTAATAGAACCATACTTTGTACCAACAAGAATATCTACTAAATCATCTATTTTTTTATTAATATCATCATTAGTTAAAGATAATAAATAATTATTAATATCTACTTTTTCACCATCAATATAAGTATTATCTCCTAAAATAGTAGATAATTTTTTTTGTAATGGTGTCTTTTCATTTTTTATATCCTCGATTAAATATTCTTTATACTGTAAAGTCTTTTCTACAATATATTTAGATAACTCTTTATCTTTATTTGTTACATCTTTAACTATTAAATCACCTACTACAAAATCTTTTTCCATAGTTTTATTATATTCTAGTAATTTATCAGTTTCTATATCAATTAAAGTCCAATATGATGGTTTAATTTTTTCTTCTTTATCCCATATATTTTCAGTATCAAGAGTTAATAAAGTTCCTACATAAAGTTTATCATCTACTACTCTAAACATTGGATACAAAGGTATAAAACTATCCATTCCCCTCCTATTTTTTTCTTCATTTGTAATATCTAAGTATTTGTCTAAATTATTATTTTTCATTATATCTCTCCTTTATTTTATTTCTTGCACTATATAAATAGTACTTTATATTAGACTCACTAGTATTTAATTTAATACTAATTTCTTTTACTGAAAAGTCATTTAAGTAATATAAAACAAATGATGTTTTTTCTTTCTCTGTAAGATTATATAAATCTATATTTTCAATTAATTCTTTATATATAATTTTATCTAATAAAGAAGTATCAAAAGAATTATAAATATCAAGATACTCTATATTTTCTTTCTCTTTAATATATTTTTTTGCTCTGGTGCACCATATATTATAAGCAATCTTCCATATTAAATTATCAAGTTTTTCTATACTAATATTATTACTTATATAAGTAAATACTGCTACAAAAACATCATTAGTTAAATCTAAAGTATCTTCTTTATTCCTTGTTTTCTTTAAATAATAATTATATATTTTATCAAAATATAAATCATAAACTTCATCCACTTCAATCACCTTTCATATATATAGTATCAAATTTTAATAATTGGTTAGTAATTAATTAAAAAAAATAGGGTGCCACCGTTAGATAGCTCCCACGCAAAAACGATTTAACGTTTTTTCTCGCATAAATAATATATCATAAATATATTATTATATCTAACTTTTTCTCTTACTCTTTTCTAAACCCCTTTTGATATAATTTTTGTTTAATTATATAATCAAGTTTATCTTTATCATACTTATTACATAACTTCTTATATAACTTATCATACTCTTTCTTATATATATCTTTATCATCAATAGATATATCATTTAATACTATATCAATATACTCCCTATGAAACCCTAAATTAATTAAATTATACATAATTTTTGTCTTCAACATATATAAAGATTTATTTCTATTTAATTTTATCTCTTTTTCTATTATTTTCCCTATTTTTTCTAATTCTATATCCTTAGTATATATATCTAACTCATTAATAATAATATCTTTATCTATATCCATATTAACTAATTCTTTCTCTATTTTAAATGGACCAATATTTTTTAAATTAATACTATCATTTATATATGCTCTTACATAAACTCTATCATTTATTAAATTATTATTTACTAAATATACTATTACTTTATCCACTACTAATTTATCATAAGTTTTAGATAAATATTTAATTAACTCCTTCTTAGAACGCATTTTTATACCTATATACTTAATAGATTTATAAAGAGCCTCATAATAAGTATTTTCTTTTAAATAAAATTCTAATTCTTCTTTAGTTATTTCCTTTTTTAATAAAATATTATTTTTTACTATTATATCTTCATATATTATATATTCTTCATCATCAATAAATATTTTATATTTACTAGAACCTAAATATTTATATTTCTTTATTTCCATAATACCACCCCTTTCATTATACAATAAAAAAATACCTAATGGTATCTTTTTCCCTTTTATTCTTTTTTAAATTTGTCTTACTCTTGATTTACTATTAATAAAAACTTCTTTCTCTAATTCTGATTTTAACTTTACATTTAAAGAGTCATATTTTAATGGATAATTATTATTATAATTATCTAAATATTCTCTTAACTTAGATATACAATAATTATAATATAAAGTTTCTAAACGTTTAACATTTGCATCTGATTCATCTATTTTTCTTTCTTTTAATGATGCTAAGTTAATAATATTAAAAAAAGTACTTAATTGATTATCTATTTCTTTTACTCTATTTTTTATATCGCAAATATAATTATTAGAATATAATTTAATATTAGTTTTATTATATAAACTATCTAACATTGTTTTAAATTCTACTATATCATAATCTTCATCTTCTAAAAGAGTAATAATATCATTTATTTCTAATGCTAAAGACTTAATTTTATTATTATTTTGAATAGATAATTCTATTAAATAATTAAAACGAATATAATCACTTATTAAATTTTGTAATTTATTGTATACTTCTACTGCATCCATATTATAAATTAGTTTTTATTAATTTTTATTAAGCCATCTGCTATTTCTTCAAGAGCTCTACCTAAATTTTTAGAAGAAACATATTCTTTTTCCTCTTTTTGGTAGTTTTGTTTTTTGCTTATTTCATCACTTCTCTGAGAAATAATATGTACTAGGCGATATTTGGAATCAACAAGTAGTAACAATTTATCAATTGAAGGATATATCACTATTATCACACTCCCTATCTTCATAATATACTAATATTTAATAATTTACAACTAATTTGACAAGACTTTACAATTTATTTATTAATTATATATAAAATATTTATTTTTTTAATAACTCCCAAAATATAGCATTTTCCAATAACTTATGTTAAACTATAAAAAGAAAGAGAGGTGTCGTCCGAGACTTATTTACTCGGCATTTTTATGAATGTAATTGGTATAATTTGTGAATATAATCCCTTCCACAACGGACATATATATCATATAAATAAAATTAAAGAAATGTATCCTGATTCCATCTTAATCGCTTGTATTTCCTCTTCTTTTTGTGAACGTGGAGAAATAAGTATCATTAATAAATGGAATAAAACTAAAATAGCCTTAGAAAATAATATAGACTTAGTTGTAGAACTACCCTTTGTATACTCAAGCCAAAGTGCTGATAAATTTGCTTATGGCGCTTTAAAAATATTAAATAATTTAAATATTCAAAAATTAGTATTTGGTTCTGAATCTAATAATATAGAAAACTTAACTAAAATAGCAAATATTGAATTAAATAATAAAGAATTTGATACTAAAGTAAAATATTATTTAGATAAAGGATACAACTATCCTACTTCTTTAAGCAAATCTATAAAAGAATTTAATTTAAATTCCATTAATAGCCCCAATGATTTACTAGGAATAAGTTATATAAAAGAAATAATTAATAATAACTATCCTATTGAACCTATTTCCATTAAAAGAACTAATAATTATCATAGTTTAGATACAAATAGTAATATTATAAGTGCCTCAAGTATAAGAAATTTAATAAAAGAAAACAAAGATATATCTTCCTACATCCCTAATATAAAAAATAATATATACAAAAATATAGATATCTTTAAATACTTAAAATATAAAATACTATCTAGTGATAATCTTTCTATATATCAAACAGTAGATGAAGGATTAGAAAATAGAATAATAAACTATATTAATAAAAGTAATTCTATAGAAGAATTAATAAATAATATTAAAACAAAAAGATATACATATAACAAACTAAATAGAATGTTTATTCATATATTAACTTCTTTAACTAAAGAAGAAGCGAAAATAGATATAGATTATATTAGAATATTAGGTTTTAATGATATAGGAAGAAATTATTTAAAAAAACTTAAAAATAAAACTAGTCTCCCTATCTATACTAATTATAAAAACATTAATAGTAAACTATTTAATATAGAAAAAAGAATAACTAATATATATTCTTTATTAGTTAATGATGAATCCTTAATAAAAAAAGAGTTTTATAAACCCTTATATTTTAAGAAATAACGAGTGTGTTATTTTTTTTATTCATTAACTCATCTAACATTTTCTGTTTTAATCTATCAACATCAACAAAAAATAAATCAGTTCCCATTTTCTTCAATCCAATCATGTTTTTAAATAAACTTTTTATTTCATCTTGCAATTCTGTAGAAACACTTAAAGGTACTCCATCAACAGTACGCACATGATCTATATATTTTTCTAAAGTAGGAAATGCATTTTGAAGTAATATCGCCGCAGGAGAACCACCTATTGTTCTAATAATAATTGTATTACAAAAGCCATGTTTTTCTATCTTTCTATCAATTATTTTTTGATATTTTTCTACTTTGGAACTAATTGGAATAAACCATAATATATCTCCATCTTTTATTGTAAAATATGTAGGTCTTTTTTTACCTCTTTCATGATTAGTCATTAATTTTTCATCATTTGCTATATCAAAATATTCATCTTTAATATGCTATAAATAACCAGTTTTAACTTTCATATAATTCTCATTATCTCCTTTAAAAAAATATAAAAAAAGAAAACTTTCATTCTAAGAAGAAAGTATTTCACATTTAGGGCCAGGATCACTTATTACTCGCACCACCTGAAAGCGAAAATCATTTTCACTACTTTTAGTAGCAATATAAATATACTATATTTTCCTATAAATATCAATAACATATTCTAAATATTTTATTACTTATTTTATCTATATTTTACTAAAAAATAATTCTAAACCTTGCCTATCAGTAGTTATACCACTTTTAATATTAAAATCAGTTTTAGCAAGTTCTTTTATAATTTTAAGTAATCTATTAGAAGTAAAATTATATGTTTGTTTCTTCAAAATATATAATCTTCCTTCTTTTTTTATATTAGCTGGTGCTAAATTAATCAATATTTTTTTATTATTTCCTTATCACTTTTACTATTAACTAATACTTTAACTTGATAAATTAATCTATAATTATTAGCAAGTGTTACAAGTATTTTAACAGGAGCTTCATTATTTTTTATAAGTTCATTATATACCCTGTAAGCTTCTTTTCTATTACCTTTATTTATATAATCAATTAAATCAAATATATTACTATCTAAATTCTTTTTAATAAGTAAATTTATATCATCTCTAGTTATTTCTTTTTCTTCATACTTATACATTTTTAACTTTTCTACTTCTTGTACTACTCTATTAAAATTATTATTACAATTATTAATTAATAAATTTATATTTAAAGGACTAATTTTATACTCCTTTAATTCTTTTTTTACATAATCTTCAAGATCTATTTTAGATAAATCTATTATATTTTTACATAATTTAAATAATTCTTTATTATCTTTAGAATCTTTCATAATAAGTATTAATATATTATTAGTTTCATGTTTTAGATATTCTTTAAAACTATCAAATTCTTTAATATTATATGCATTCTTACAAATAATACATTTTGTATCATTAAATAAACTAACAGTATTTAAATCTATTAAAACATTATCAAAAGTGTCTAAATCTAAATCATAAGTTGTTATAGATTCTTTACCTATGTTATTAGTAGTAATAATTTTATTAATTTCTTCTTTTAAATGATCTCCAATTAATAAATAAGTCATAAACACCTCCGAAATATATATTTAACTATGTATAATTATTAGTATTTTTCATATAATTAAACATCTTCCTAATAAAAATTCTAACAAAAACAAAAGGAAAAAACAACATTTTCTGTCAATAATTTAGGAAAATGTCTTAATTTTTTTTAAACATTAACGGGATTTTTT
>CAYWQZ010000024.1:6423-8937 GCA_964460565.1 uncultured Mycoplasma sp. | reverse complement strand
AGTATTTTATTAGAAATGGTGGCATTTCATTTATATTTAGTAATATTTTATATTCTTTTAATAAGTTTTTCATAGTTAATCTCCTTTGTTTATATTTTACATTGTTTGTTATTAAGACACAAGAAAAAACTATGTTTAAATAGTTTGTTTGGTAGAAAAAAGACACTTTTTTTTCAAGTGCCTATTTATTTTTATCTATTTTTATTATTATTTGATACATATTTTCAAAGTCAAATTCTTCTACATTAATTGAAAAACCAAATTTTTCTGTATTTTGAACTGCTTGTCTTACATTATTTATAGCGAATCTTAAGTCATAAATATTAGAATATTCGCTTTGTGATGGAGTATTTACACTTCCTATGATTGGACCATTTGGGGTTACATTTTCTATTTTTGGTATTACTGTTGGGCCATTTGGGGTTTCGTTTTGTGTTGTTTGTCCTACTCGTAATCTATCAAAAATATTTTCTGTTTTCATTTCAGGTTGTTCTATTTTTGGAAATTCAAATGGTGTTTGATTATTATCATTAATGACTGGTTCTGGCATTGGTGATGCATTTTGTTCTGTTACATTACTATTTACTGTATTTATAATTGGTACTTCTTGGTTATTCATATTAATATTTTGTTCTACAGTAGGAATAGAATTTGCTACTGGTTCTTCTGAAGTTATTTCTTTACCTGTTAGTATTGCTATTTCATCATCTAGTTGTTTTACAGTCATTCTATTTAATAATACTTTTTCTAGCAATTCTTTTTGTTTGTTTTTATCTTCTATATTTAATAAGCTTCTGGCATGACGCTCTGATATTTTTTGATTTAAAAGTGCAGTTTGTACTTCATCTGCTAGATTTAATAATCTTAATTTATTTGCAATTGTTGATTGTGATTTTCCTAAACTTATTGCTAATTCATCTTGGGTTAGGTTATCAAGTTTTAAAATTGTTTGATATGTTCTTGCTTCTTCGATTGGTGTTAGGTCTTTTCTTTGCAAGTTTTCTAAAAGAGCAATTTTTGCTGTTTCTTTGTCATCTATATCTTTTACAATTGCTGGTATAGTTTGTTTGCCTGCAAGAAGTGAAGCACGGTATCTTCTTTCTCCTGCTACTATTTCGTATTTATCTCCTACTTTTCTTACAATTATTGGTTGAATTACTCCATGTTCTTTTATTGATTGAGATAATTCATCTAAAGCATCGTTATCAAATATTTCTCTTGGTTGAAATCTATTTGGCATTATATCATTTAAAGAAATTTCAAATATTTCCTTTTCTAAATTCATATTCAATCCCTACTTTCATTCTTTTATCTATTTTCCCTATATTATCATTTTATAATGGATTTAAATTTTTTTCAATAGTTTTTGAAAAGAAAAAATAAGTTTACATTAAAAAACTTATTTTATTCTTTCAACTTGTTTAAATATGTAATTGTTGTTTTCTTTTTCAAAAGTCCATTTATAAGAACTAAAATCTTGATAGTTATCTTTTGTTATTTGAAAACCTTCTTCATAATCTTTATAGATTGTCCCATTTACATCTTTTTCTATTTTACTTAGTTCAACATTTATTATTCCTATACTTTGATATACATAATATTTATTATTTTCTTTTGTGTATTTATAATTATATTTTAGGTATTCATATGGTGAGCCACCACCACAAGCTTGACTTAGAGTATATATTTCTTTTGTTTTATCATAAGTTGCAATAGGACAACTATTTATGTCTTTATGAGTAATTACAGAGTTGCCAAATAAGGTGTGATATGATTCTTCAAAAACTTGTTTTGGTATTTCATTACTATAATTTTCACTTTTATTTTGAATTGGAATTATATGTAATGTTATAATCATCTTTTGTTCTTCACTTAAATCATTAATGGTATTTGTTTTTTTATATAAATCTGTTATTATTGGACTACCATCAGGTGTGTGTGATATTGCATTTACATTGTTTTCAAGAACATATATACTTTCTTCTTCTGTTAGTTCTGTTTCTTCTATTTTATTATTTGGTTCTTCAACTAGATTATTATCTTTTTCTACTATTTTATATACTAATAAGCCTATTAGTAATACTATTATTAGAATTAAAACAGTAATTAATAAGTTTTGTTTTTGATTTTTACTCATTATCTATCTCCTTATTTTTTAAATTTTAGTTAATACTCCTTCCACACATAGGACAAAAATTAGAATCTGGATTCAATTTATTGCCACAGTATTGACATGTTTTAATGGTACTTTCATTATTTATATTTTGATTGGTATTTAATTCTGGTTGGGTATTCATTTGTTGATTATATAAATTTTGATTGGTATTTAGTTCTGGTTGATTATTTACTTGTTGATTGTATAAATTTTGATTATTATTTGGTTGTGGTTGGGTATTCATTTGTTGATTGTATAAATTTTGATTGGTATTTAGTTCTGGTTGATTATTTACTTGTTGGTTGTATAAATTTTGATTATTATTTAGTTCTGGTTGGGTATTTACTTGTTGATTGTAT
>CAYWQZ010000024.1:0-6323 GCA_964460565.1 uncultured Mycoplasma sp. | reverse complement strand
GTATAAATTTTGATTATTATTTAGTTCTGGTTGGGTATTTACTTGTTGATTGTATGCATTTGGATATACGTTATTTTGATAATTAGCGGAAGTTGTATCTAGATACTTACTTTTATCAAATGCTATTATTGGTAAACATATTATTGAGAAAAATACTGATGCTACTCCAAAACCTGTTGATTTACCAAATTTATGTGCTAATTCTATATATAATTTAAATATTGCATAAATATTAGCTCCTGGTACAAGAAATAATAATATATACCAGCCTGGTAAACCTGCAATTTCTAGTAAAACTACATAACTATATATTGGAATTATTGATTTCCAACCTTCTCTCCCTGCTTTTGTAAATATTTTCCACATGCATACTATCGAAAAAACTCCGATTAATAACATAAATATCGTATAAGTATCTGAAAATGCTCCTAATAAGTTTGCTGTACTTGTTGGTTCATAATAACTATAATCATAATTGTAATTGTAATTCATTTTTAATTCTCCTTCTTTCTTTTATTGGTATATGAATAGTAATTTAGTTCTTACTTCTATTTTTTTTAATTGTATCATATAATTTATATATTTTGCTATACTTTTTTTACAATAAAAAGAGAGTTTACAATGGATTTTTTTTAATCTTTGCAAAATCTCTTGGATATATTTTATTTGTTTTTTGTATTTTTTGTAAATTTAAAAGTGTTCTAATGCTATTTTCTTTTGGTAAATTAAATATTAAGTTATCTTTTATTACATATCCTAATGTTTTTATAGCTTTTTCTGAATTTTTTAATTCTTCTTTTATGTCACCTTTCATTAGAATAAAGTTTCCTTTTGTTTTTAAGGCTTGGGAACCTAGTTCTAAAATTACATTTGTTTTTGCTACTGCACGAGTAACTAAGATATCATATTTTTCTATATTTTCTTTTGAGAAGTCTTCAATTCTTTTGTTTTGAGTATGAATATCTTTTAAATCTAATGTTTTTATAACTTCATTTAAGAAGTTTATTCTTTTATTTAGAGAATCTACTAAAGTTATGTTTAAGTTTGGAAACACTATTTTTAATACAATACCTGGAAAACCTGCGCCTGTACCTAAATCTGCTAATGACAAGTTTTTATTTAAATCTATTATTTTTGATATAGTTAAACTGTCATAAAAATGTTTTAAATATACATCTTCTTTATTTGTTATACTGGTTAGATTTATTACTTTGTTTTTTTCTATTAAAAGATTGTAATATTCTTCTAGTTTTTCTAATTGGTTTTGTGTTAATGATATGTTTAGTTTTTCTAATTCTTTTATAAATTCTTCTTTATTCATTATTTCCTCTTTTTAAGTTTATCATTAAAACACTTATATCTGATGGATTAACTCCACTTATACGCATGGCTTGTCCTATTGAAGTTGGTTTTACTTTATTTAGTTTGTCACGAGCTTCTAGGGCTAGATTTGGTATTTTTGTGTAATCTAGTGTTTCTGGTATTGTTATTTTTTCATATTCTAACATCTTTTTTGCTTCTTTTTCTTGTTTTTTTATATAACCTTCATATTTTATAAATATTTCTATTTCATTTATAACATCTTTTCGATATTTTTTATCTATATAATTTTTAATTTTATTATATGTTATTTCTGGTCTTTTTAATAATTCATATAGTGATATTCTATCTTTTATTGGAGATGTTTTTAATGTTTCTAAATATTTATTTGTTTTGCTTGTTGGTGTTAGATATATTTCTTTTAGTTTTTCTATTAATTCTTTAATTTGGTTTTCTTTTTCTTTAAATAGATTATATTTTTCTTTGGTTACTAAGCCTATTTTTTTACCATACTCTGTTAATCTAAAGTCGGCATTATCATCTCTTAGAAGTAATCGATATTCTGCTCTAGAGGTTAGCATTCTGTAAGGTTCTTTTGTTCCTTTAGTTACTAGGTCATCTATTAAAACACCGATATAGGCTTCATTTCTTTTTAAGATTAATGGTTCTTTATTTTCTAGTTTTAAACTTGCATTTATTCCGGCGATTAATCCTTGGCATGCTGCTTCTTCATATCCACTTGTGCCATTTATTTGTCCTGCAGTATATAAGTTTTCTATTATTTTTGTTTCTAGACTTTGTTTTAACTGTAATGGATCAATGGCATCATATTCAATAGCATATGCATATTTTAATATCTTTGCGTTTTCTAATCCTGGCAGTGACTTTACCATTATTTCTTGTATTTCTTCGGGCATGCTTGTTGAAAAGCCTTGCAAATAGATATCATCATAGTATTTACTTTCAGGTTCTAGAAATAGTTGGTGACGTTCTTTATCACTAAATCTTACTATTTTATCTTCAATTGAAGGACAATATCTTGGTCCTATTCCTTCGACTAAGCCACTATACATGCTGGATTTATCTAAATTATTTTTTATTATGTTATGAGTATTTTCGTTAGTATAGATAAGATAGCATTTTTCTTGGTCTTTTATTTTGTAATATGATTTATTTTCATAGGAGAATGTTAGTTTTTTGTTATCTCCTGGTTGAACTAGGGCTTTGCTATAGTCAATTGAAGTTTTTTCTATTCTTGGTGGGGTTCCTGTTTTTAATCTTTGAATTGTAAAACCTAGTTTTTTTAGATTATCACTTAGGTGTAATGATGGTTTTTCTCCATGAGGACCACCGCTTGTTTTGTTTTTTCCTCTTAAAATCATTCCTTTTAGATAGGTACCTGTTGTTAGGATAACGATGTTACTTAGTATTTCTTCGTTATTTTCTAATTTTACACCTTTTATTTTACCTTGTTCTTCTAATAAGTCTTCGACTAGGGCTTCTTTTATGTCTAAATATTCTTCTTTTTGTAATGTTTCTAACATATTTTTAGCATATGTCACTTTATCTATTTGTGCTCTTAAAGCCCAGACTGCTGGTCCTTTTCTAGTATTTAGTTTTTTTATTTGTAATAGTGATTTGTCGGTATTTTTTCCCATTTCTCCACCTAGGGCGTCTATTTCTCTTACTAATACTCCTTTGGCTGGTCCACCAATTGATGGGTTACATGGGGCATCTGCGATGTTGTTAATATTTCCTGTTATTAAAAGTGTTTTGTGTTTTTTTCTGGCGCTTGCTAAGGCTGCTTCGCAACCGGCATGGCCTCCACCTACTACAATGATTTCATATTTCATGTTATCACCTACTTTCCTACGCAAAAGTTTTTGAATAAGTTATCTAATAACTCTTCACTATAAGTTTCTCCAATTATTTCTCCGAGAAGTTGCCAAGCTGTTTTTAAGTCTATTTCGATTAAATCTATGTTTTCTTTATTTTTTAAGGCTTTTTCGGCATCGTTTAGACTTTTTTTAGCTTTTTCTATTGTTTTTATACTATTAAGATTTGATAAGTATGTGTAGTCATTATAATCTATTTTACCTAAATCAAACATTTCTTTTATTTTTGTTTTTAAGTTTGTTATTCCTTCTTCTGTTATGGTATTGGTATATACTATGTTTTCTATTTGTTTAGGTAGTTTTAGTTTTGGTTCTAAATCATTTTTATTTATAACGATGATTCGTTTTTTTGTTTTGGTTAAGTCTAATAATTCTTTATCTTCTTTTGTTAGTTCTTCATTGTTATTTAGAACTAGGATTATTAAATCTGCTTCTTCTATTTGTTTTAATGATTTATTTACTCCGATTTGTTCTACTACATCACTTGATGTTCTTATTCCAGCTGTATCTATTAGGTTTAGAATGTTGCCATCTAGGTTTATACTTCCTTCGACTATATCTCTTGTAGTACCTGGTATATCTGTTACTATGGCTTTTTCTTCTTGTAGTAAGATATTTAAAATGCTACTTTTTCCTACGTTTGGTCTACCTATTATGGCTACATTTATTCCATTGTTTATTATTTTTGAATTTTTAGAGTTTTCTATTATTTTGTCTATGTCTTCTTTTATTGTTTTTAATTCTTTGTTTATTTTTTGTTTTGTTACTATTTCTATATCTAGGTATTCTGGATAATCCATATTTACTTCTATGTTGGATATGATGTCTATTAGTTTTGTTCTTAGTTCTTTTATTTTATTGGTTGTTTTACCTTGTAAGTTTCTTATGGCTAGTTTTCTAGCATTTTCGCTTTTTACGTTTATAAGGTCACTTACTGCTTCGGCTTTTGTTAAATCTATTCTTCCGTTTAGAAAAGCTCTTTTGGTAAATTCTCCAGGTTCTGCTAATCGACAGCCATTTTCTAATAAGAGTTCTAATACTTTTTTAGTAGTTGTTACTCCCCCATGGCAATTTATTTCTACAATGTCTTCTGTAGTGAAAGTTTTTGGGGCTTTCATTATGCTTATTAGTACTTCATCTATTACTTCTTTTTTATCTTTGATGTAGCCATAATTTATGGTATGACTTTCTTTTTTTGTTAAGTCGCTTGTGGATATTTTGTTTGTTATTTTTATTGCGTCTTTACCACTTACTCTTATTATTGAAATTGCTCCTTCTCCTAAGGCTGTTGATATTGCTGCGATTGTATCATTCATTTTTATCACTTCCTTAAATGTAGAAAAAGAGGATTATTCCTCTTTTGGTTTAATTACTACACATCTATTTGGTTCTTCTCCAATGCTTTCTGTATAAACATCTTTACTATTAGTTAAAATGTTATGTATTATTCTTCTATCAAAAGAATTCATTGGTTCTAGTTTTGCTTCTTGTTTTGTTTTTGCGACATCTTTCGCAGTTAATTTTGCAAGTTTTTCTAATCTTGCTCTTCTTTTTTGTCTATAGTCATTAACATCTACAGTAAATCTGTAATAACTATTTGTATCTTTTTCTAGCATATGTAAGGCTAGAATTTGTAATGCTTCGATGGTTCTTCCATTTTTTCCTATTAGTATTGAACCTTCGCTAGTAATTAAATTAAATATTGGGGAATCATCTCTTGTTTTTACTTCTATTTTTGCTTCTATTCCCATATTTTTTACTGTTGTTAGTAAAAAGTTTTTTATTTCATTATGAAGGTCATATTTTGTAATTGCTTCTATTTCATATTTTTTATTAAATAGGCCTTTTTTATCTCTTTTATCTATAATTATTATTTCATCAATACTTGCGTTTAATCCTGTAGTTGCTAGTTTTATTGCTTCTTCTTTGGTTTTTCCAGTAAATGTTTGTTTATTCATGGGCACGACTCCTATCGGTTAATAAATTTTGAAATATTGTAAATGCTGATGATACAATCCAGTATATTCCTATAGCTGTTGTTAAAGTAAATGACATAAAACCAATAAATACTGTCATAAATATCATCATCATATTATTTTGTTTTTGTAGTTCTGGACTTGCTACTGATTTATTCATTTTAAATGAAAAATATGTTGTTGCTATTATTAGTAATGGTATTATTATATATATATATTTTCCATTTGTTATAGCGATCCATGGTGTAAGTCCCATATTTAAGGTTAAGAATTCTCCTTCAAAGATAGCAGGTATTCTATTTATTGCTTCAAGAAATGCAAATAATAATGGTAATTGAATAAATGAGAATAAGCAACCAGATATTGGATTAATGTTATATTTTTTATATATTAACATTGTTTCTTGACTTTTCTTTTGCATTGATTCTGTATCTGTTTTACCTTCATATTTTTTTTCTAATTTAGTAAGTTCTGGTTGGGCTTTTTTTATTAATTCAGATTGCATTGCTGTATTTCTTGTAAGTGGAAATAAAATTAGTCTTATAATTAAGGTTATTGCTATTAGTGCTAAGGCTGTTGAGTTAAATAATTTTCCTAGTTTTATAATAGCTACGCCAAGTGGTCTTACAAAAAAACTATTCCATAGACCTTCATATTCTCCAGTTAAAGTTAATTTGTTACAATCTGGTAATTTTTCTAAGTCTTTTCCATTTTCTTCATAAATTTTTATCATTTCTGCATCTGTTGGTTTACAAAGAATATTTTCGGTAACACTCTGCCCTGTTATTTCATTTTTTACTGGTTTTTTATCTTTATCTTGCAATGTTTTTGTACATCCTGTTAAAGTTATTACTAGTAGTAATAAAATCATTATCTTTTTATAATTTTTTTTCATTTTTAGTCTCCTTTAGTTTGGCAAATAGACTTTTTAATTCTTCATTTAGTTTTTCGTAAGGTAAATCAATTGCCTCTTTTTTAATTATTATAATATATTTTTGATTATTTTGGTATATATTTTTGTTGTTATCTATAATACTTTTAACTCTTCTTTTCATTTTGTTTCTAGTTACTGCATTACCAAACTTTTTTACAAATGTAATTCCAAACTTAGGAATATTTTCATTATTTTGTT
>CAYWQZ010000023.1:0-9126 GCA_964460565.1 uncultured Mycoplasma sp. | reverse complement strand
AATTTTATATAGATAAAAAATTAGATAAAAATGATATGATGAGAGTAAAGTTTTAGATTGTAATTGGTAGTTATAAAAATTAATGGAAGTTATATAAGTTTCTGTTAATTTTTTTATGTTAAATAAAAATTATATACTGATTATTTTTTGAATAAAATATCTAGTCAACTATCTATATTTATAGTATAATTAATATTGTTTATTATAGGAGTTGAAAATATGTATGATGTTATTATAGTAGGTGCTGGTCCTGCTGGTCTTTTTGCGTCTTATGAATTAATTTGTCATAATAAGAATTTAAAAATATTATTATTGGATCAAGGGAAATTTGCTAAAACAAGAAGTTGTCCGATGAATAAAAAAGGGGTACCATGTGTAAATTGTAATCCTTGTAATATAATGAATGGTTATGGAGGAGCAGGAACTTTTTCTGATGGGAAACTTAATTTTACTCCAAAAGTGGGTAAGTCAGATCTTTTTAAATATATGAATGAAGAAGAGGCATATAAATTAATAGATGATACTGAAGAGATTTTTACTAAGTTTAAGATGGATAGTACTGTATATCCAAGTAATATGAAAGAAGCAGAAGAAATTAAGAAGAAAGTTGCTATAACAGGAGCTAGGTTAATGCTTATTAAGCAAAAGCATTTAGGTTCTGATAAGTTACCTATTTATATACAAGAATTTACAGATTATTTGGAGAAAAATGGGGTTACTGTTTTGGATAATTCTACAGTTTTAGATATTAAAAGTTTGAAAGAAAACGAACATGTAATTACTTATAAAAAAGGTAATAAAGTACTAGAGGAAAAGTGTAAGTATCTTATAGTTGCTCCAGGAAGAAGTGGCACTAAATGGATACAGGAAATTGCAGATAAATATAATATTGATTATATATCAAAGAGTATTGAAATTGGGGTAAGGGTAGAAGTAAGGAAAGAAGTGCTTGAAGATATTACAAATGTTATATATGATCCAACTATATTTATAAAGACTGATACTTATTCAGATGAGATTAGGACTTTTTGTACTAATCCTGGTGGTTTTGTTGCTAAAGAAAATTATTATGGTTTTATATGTGTTAACGGACATGCTTTAAAAGATATTAAATCTAATAATTCTAATTTTGCTTTTATAAGTAGGGTAAATTTAACTGAACCTCAGACAAATACTAGATTATATGGTGAATCAATAGCTAGAATTGCTAATGTTTTAGGAGATTCAAAGCCTATAATTCAAACTTTAAAAGATTTAAGATGTGGTAGAAGATCTACTTGGGATAGAATAAATAAAGGTTTTATTACTCCAACTTTAAAAGATTGTGTTGCAGGTGATTTGGCTTTGGTTTTACCTCATCGTATTATTACTAATATTTTAGAGGGATTAAATAAATTAGATCAGATAATACCAGGAGTTAATAATGATGAAACATTATTATATGGACCTGAAATTAAATTTTTTAGTAATGAAATAACAACTGATAACCATTTTAAATTACTATCACATGATATTTATTTTATTGGAGATGGTGCGGGTAAATCAGGTAATATTGTTACTGCTGCTGCTACAGGGTTAGTTGCGGCACGCGATATTTTGGAAAAAATAAATTAAAAGTATTTAAAACTTTAAAAAATTATGTTAAAATAACTATTACCTAGGAGAAGTATTATGGAAGAATTTATAAATAGTTTTGGACGCAATAATTTAATTATTGTTGCTTCAGTAATTTTTGCAATTGTTTTATCACTTGTAGTGATAGTTTTGATAGAAAAAATAAAAAATAAAAGAAATGATGAATTAGATTATTATGATGATGAAGTTTTAGATGAAGAAAAAGAAACAATAGTATATGAAGAAGAGAAAACTAAGGAAAAAGAGGAAGAAGATGCAAAGAAAACATTAGAAAATATAACTAAAAAATTAGTAGAACGTGAAGAAAATGAAAATAATAATTTAATTGATAAAACAACATTTGAAATAGAACAGGAAGAAAGGTCTGTTATTAGTTATGATGAACTTTTAAAAGCAAGTCATGATATAGATGAGGTTAATGATGCTTTGTTAAAAGATGAGGGGACTGAACCTATTACTATTGAAGAGTTGTATAAAAAACATTTGGAGGAAACTACTCCAGAAGAAAAATTAGATAATCCAGTATTTGAAGAAGAAGTAAAAGAAATAGTAAAAGAAGAATATAAGGAAGAACCTAAGAAGTTTAAAAATTCAGAAATTATATCACCAGTATTTGGTATTTATAATGCAAAAAAGAGTAAACAGAATGATGATTATTTAGAGAAAACGATGGATTTAGAAGATTTGGAAATGGAAATAAAGAAGACTGAAGAGTTTTTGAGTGAATTAAAGGAATTAAAAAATAGGTTAAATTAAGAAGGTACTTGATAAAAGTGCTTTTTTTAATAATTAAGTTTAGATATGAAGATGATTTATTTTTTTTATTATAAGATAATAAAGTTGGAAATATGTAGTTTAAAATTAGTTTTACTTCAATTATAATTTATGATAAAATTAATTTGAGAGGTGTAAAAATGAATAAGAAGAATATGTTAAAAAATTATATTATATTATTTTGTATTATGATTAGTTTTATTATAGTAACAATTTATATTTTAAACTTATATAAACAGTATAATGATGAAAAAATAAAAAATCCAGTTATTACATCTGTACTTAGTGAAATTAAATATGATGATTTATTTAATATATCAAAAGAAAGAGATTTCTTTATTGTATATATGTGTTCTAATACTGCTAGTAAGTGTAGAACTTTTGAAAATGGTTTTAAAAATTATATAATTAAGAATAATTTAGAAGAAGATATTGTTTATTTTAATATTAATAATGATAATAATATTTTAAATAAAATATATAATGAATATAAACATCAAGATTTAATTAAGAAAATATCTGATTATCCAGTTTTATTAGTTTTTAGTGATGGTAAGATTATTGATTTATTAAGTTCTAATGAAAATGGTATTAATAATGATTTAGTTATAGAATTTATCGGAGGGTATTTATGATAAATATAGTTTTATATGAACCAGAGATACCACAGAATACTGGAAATATTATGCGTACATGTGTTGCAACTGGGTCTAAACTTCATTTAATTAAACCATTAGGATTTTCACTTGATGAGAAATATATTAAAAGAAGTGCAGTTAATTATATAGAAAAACTTGATTATGAAGTTTATGAAAATTATGAAGATTTTTTAAGTAAAAATAAGGGTGATTTTTATTATTTTACTAGGTATGGGAAAAAACCTCATACTTCATTTGATTATAGTAATAATACTAAAAATATATATTTAATATTTGGAAAAGAAAGTACTGGTATTCCAAAAGAAATATTAAGTAAAGATTTGGATAAATGTATGAGAATACCAATGACTAGTAATGTAAGAGCACTTAATTTATCTAATTGTGTTGCTATTGTTACTTATGAAGTGTTAAGACAACAAAATTATAATGATTTATTAAGAACTGAACCTCATAAAGGAGAAAACTTTTTAGAAGAGTAATTCTCTTTTTTTATATCTACATTATTCTACAATTATTATTAATCCATATCAAAACACTATTATTTTTATATAGTTTTTCTTAACTTGTAGTGTTTTTAATGTTATTTTTTTGTAGAAAGGAAAGTGATAATTATGTCTAATATTACAACTACAATTAATATTCAAATTGATAAAGAAGATAAGGAAAAAACAACTGCTATACTTCAGAAACTAGGGGTTAGTATGAGTTATAACTATTAAACAATTAATTATGAGAGGCGCGATACCAATTGATGTATCTATTCCAAGTGATAATTGCAATTTATATGATTATTTTAGTAATAAAGAATTAGATAGAGCATCTAAAGAATTATCTTATATAAACGATCACTTTGAAGAATACAAAAGTTATGATAATATAAATGATTTAAAAAAGAATTTATTAAGTGATGATTAAATATAAAGTTAAATATTCTAAAGAATTTAAAAAATCTTTAAAAAGGAAAAAATATTGATAAATTATTATATGTAGTAGATAAATTATCAAAAAAAAGAACAATTGGATTTTAAGTATAGAGATCATAGTTTATATAATGATAAAAGATTTATTAATTGCATAGATTGTCATATAGAATTAGATTGGATACTTATATATAAATATATTAATGATGAATTAATACTTTTATTAGTAGTTACTGGCACTTATAGTAAAGTACTAAATTTATAATATTGATGTTTTGAATTGTAATTTTTATTATGGCCTTTTATGATAATTTTGTCAACTATTTTACACCCTTTTTGATTTTTTTACTTGACATATATATATATATATATATATAATGAATTTAAGGTAAATGTGTTAAGTAAATATTTTATCTTAATAAGTGAAAAGGAGTGACATTGTATGGAAGAGAATAATAATTTAGAAAAACTTTTGTCTTTAACTCAAGAAGAATTAGAAAAAATTTTTTCACAATTATCAATGGGAGAAATTGAAGATTTATTAAATAAGTTAAATGAGGTGACTGATAATGACTAAAGAAGAATTTGCTACAATGCTTGATGCTGAACTTGAAAAATTACAGGAAGAGTATAAAATTAATTCGCATAGATATGAATTTATGAAAAAATTTCATAATGGTTCTATTGATTATAATAATTCACTTTTTCAAAAACAGATAACTAAAAAGAAATTAGAATCATTAAAAAAGGTTATAACTTTACCTCTTTATGCAAGAGTACAAGCAATGTCTGATGTTGAACTAGAAGCAGAAAAAAAAGCAAGAGTAGAAGAGGCGGAATTAAATATTAAAGCAAAAGAAGAAGAAATAAAACAAGCCGAAGAAAAATTGTCTCATTTAAATGATGAAAGAGTACAATTAATTGATAAATATGAAGAAGATGGTTATGCTAAAGGTACATGGTCTGATACGCTTTATTATAGAGAGCAAGAATTATGTAGTGAAATTCATAGTTATCATTTTGATATAATACCAAAGTTAGAAAAGGAATTAGAAGAATTAAGAAAAAAGCCTGAAGAGATAAAATTAATGACGAATCAGGATATAAAACAACAATTACTATCAAAAGTAAAAATAAGCAATAGTTTAGGAGAAAATGCTAAAATGTTTGAAAACTCAGATGTTTTTAGAAATTTTACAAGTCCATTAGAACCAGAAAAATTAGAACAAATGGAAAGTTTATTAAATGAATATCAAGATTTATGTAATGAACAGAAAACACTTGGAGTTGATATTGGACTTCCTTATGAAATACCAAATTTTTTAAAAAATAGGTTATCATCAGCAAGTGGACCTTTTAACGAGGATGGACTAGAACAATTAATTGAAATTGTTGAAAAGGGTGAAAAAGTTTTTGAAAGTAGTAAGGTGATATTTGATAATAAATATATTGAACAAAAACTTCTTCCTTTACTTGATAGGAAACATAATGTAACTTCAGATGATATTGCTTTTTTACAACAATTTTCTGACAAGATACCAGAAAGTAAGTTTGATTATTGGAAAAGTTTGATGGGACAACGAGATGCTTTATCAAACAAGATTTTTAAAACATTATCTACAAAACGTAAAATTAAAGATTTGGATGGTAAGTTGAATTTAGAGATAAGTAAAATGCAAGAAAGCTTAGTCTATTGGCATAAATCTGAATTTTATGCATTGTATGGTGGTAATTTAGATTTTACTAATGAAGATTATTTAAGGGCAAGTTTAGAAGAAGGTAAGAAAACTGCTGAAATTAGTCAAAGTAAGATATCTGAATATAAGGAAAGACTTAAACAAGCAGCAGTAGAATTTAAACAAAAAAATAAACCATATGAAGATAAAAAACTTGAAATAGTACAAAAAATTAAAGAACTTAGTGGTGCAAAATATGAAGCAAATGATGTAAATTATAATAGTTCAAGTAAATTAACAGATGCTTATGTAGATGCTTATGAAAGAGCAACAATTGATAGGGTAAGACAAGAAGCACAAAAAGAGGCTGACATAAGAGAAGCACAGTTAAGAGGAATTACCGTAGAACAATTATTACAAATGAGAAATGGCAAAGTTCAAAATTCATTTAATGAATATGAAGAGGAAGAAACTTTTCATAGATCAGGAAGATAAAATATGTAATAATAAGACTAAATAAATGTAAAATTTTATTATAGTCTTTTTTTTCGACAAAATTTTATATTCCTACTATATATACTAATAATGGTGATGATATATGAAATATAAATTTTTAATGCCTATTATATTATCTATTGTTATTGGTTTTTTTATTGGTAAAACTTTTTTTAATAATTACGATAATAGTACTTCAGTATTTAATGAAGGAGAAAAAGTATATTTTGCGGAGTTAGGTGTTTATTCTTCACTTGATGAAATAAAAAAAATAGATAATTATGAAGATTATTTAACTTTAAATGAAGAAGATGGTTATCATTTATATGTAGGAATTACAAAAATAGCAGAAAATTCACAAAAAATTAAGGTGTATTACGAGGAATTGGATAATAATATATATATAAGGGAAAAATATGTAGATAATTATTCATTTCTTAATATATTAACTGAGTATGATAAAATTTGTTTAGCTTTATCAGATAATAAAAATTTAATAGATATAGAAAGAATAGTTATCTCTAATTATAAGGAGATGATTTTAGAAAATGACAGTACTAATTAAAGATGTACCAAAAGAAGAACGCCCTAGAGAAAAATTAATAAAATATGGTAAAGAAAATTTATCTAATATAGATCTTTTATCTATTATATTAAAAACTGGTACTAAAGGTGAAAGTGTAACGGAGATATCTACCAAATTATTAAATGTTGCTTTAAATTTTGAAAATTTAAAAGATATAAATATTGAAGTATTAAAAAGTATTAAAGGAATTGGAACTGCTAAAGCTGTAGAACTTTTAGCAAGTATAGAACTTGGAAGAAGACTTTATCTAATGAAAAAAACTAATAAAAAGGAAGTATTTAATAATTCAAAAATTATATATGATACTAATAAATATTTATTTGATAGTAAAAATCAAGAGTATTTTTATTGTTTATATTTAAATTCTAAAAAAGAGTTAATAGAAAGGAAGTTGTTATTTATGGGAACATTAAATAAAAGTGTAGTTCATCCTAGAGAAATATTTAAAGAGGCATATATGTTATCAGCTTCAGGTATAATATGTATGCATAATCATCCAAGTGGTGATGTAACTCCTAGTCCTGAAGATATTTATTTGACAAAATCATTAATGGAGATAGGTAAATTACAACAAATTCCTATATTAGATCATATTATTTTTGGTAATGATACTTATTATAGCTTTTTTGATAATAATAGTTTTATGCGAGGTAAATTATGAAAAAATATTATAAAGTTATAATAGTTATTTTACTTATTTTAATTATGTTTTTTATAGGGAACAATACTAATTATTTTGTTAATTCTAAATTAAAAAATATATCACTTAGTACTTTAAATATATGTACTAGATTTATGGATATGAAAAACTATAAAAAGTATAAAGAAGAAAACAAAAGGTTAACAAGTAGTGTAATTAATAATGAAGTAATAATTAATAAAAATAAGCAATTGGAAGAGGAAATAAATGTTTTAAAACAGGAATTAGAGTTAAAAAAGATATATACAAATTATGATATTATTTATTCTACAGTAGTAAATTATGATGATTTTACTAATACTTTTACTATTGATAAAGGTAAAACTTTTTCTTTAAAAAAGAAAGATGCTGTTGTAACTAGTGATGGTTTAATAGGTTTAATTGAAACAGTGTATGATAAAAATTCTATAGTTAAACTATTGGTTAATAAAGATTTGAATTTATCAATTAAAGTAAATGATAGTTATGGGGCTTTATCATATTATAAAGATAATTTATATGAAGTAACAGGAATAAGTAATTATACTAATATAAATATTGGAGATAAAGTATATACAACAGGTATGGGTAATTTACCTAGTGGTGTATTTATTGGAAAAGTTGAGGAAATTAAGCAGGATAATTATAATATTAGTACTATTCTTATAGTGTCAGGAGCAGACATTAAAAATGTTAAATATGTCGCAGTTTTAAGGAGTAAATAATGGTGTATTTAATTATTACAGTATTACTTGATATATTTTTAAAATTAAATAATTTATCTAATACTATGTTTATACCACTTTTATTTATTACATCATTTCCATTTCTTTATAAAATTTTAAATAAAAAATATTATTATTTTATTTTTATAGTTGGAATTATCTATGATTTATTATTTAGTAATTTAATGCTTTTATATGTTTTAATATTTTTAATACTTGGTTTAATTACTAATTTATTATATAAAGATAATCTTATAACTATTTTTATTATTTTTATAGTTAATATTGTTTTATATTATGTATTACTTTTTATATTTAATTATGTTTTTAATTTAACTTTTTATAATTATAAATTATTTATTATTTTAGGTTCATCTTTGGTATTAAATTTTATTTATTTAATAATATCTTTATTTGTCTTAAAAAGTCATATTTTTTCTAATAGAAAAAAATTAAAATATTAAGTAACTTCATATAATTTTGTAGGTGATAATTATATGGAATATAAATCTGTTAATAAGTATTTACTTAAAAATACAAAAAAGAAATCAAGTTTTTTATCTAAATTACTTATAAAATTTATGATATGTGTTGTTTTGTTTTTAGGTATTTTAATAGTATTAAAGTATGATAAAATGGGTGATAAGAAAGTATATAATTTTATTACTAGTCATAATATTAGTTTTGCTACAGTAAATAAATGGTTTAAGGAAAAAGTTGGAGATATTATTCCTTTTGAGAATATTGTTAAGGATAAAGTAACACCAGTTTTTAGTGAAACTTTAATTTATGAAGAAGATAGTATTTATAAGGATGGTGTAAAACTTACTGTTGATAATAATTATTTAGTTCCAATTTTAGAAAGTGGTATTGTTGTATTTAAAGGAGAAAAAGAAGATTATGGAGAATGCATTATTATCGAACAAGTAGATGGTGTAGATGTAATGTATGGTAATTTATCTTCTGTTAGTGTAAAT
>CAYWQZ010000022.1:0-9692 GCA_964460565.1 uncultured Mycoplasma sp. | reverse complement strand
GAACTACAGATGTTACTGGTGTAATTGAACTTCCAGCAGGAGTTGAAATGGTTATGCCTGGTGATAATGTAGAAATGACTGTAGAATTAATTCACCCAATTGCTCTAGAACAAGGAACAAAATTCTCAATCCGTGAAGGTGGTAGAACAGTTGGTGCAGGTTCTGTATCAAGCATTATTGAATAATTAAATTAGACAGATTTGTTTCTGTCTTTTTTATTTTGCGCGAAAATCGTTAAACTTTTTGTTGTTTTTTTGTGTTTTTTGTGGTAGTATAAGTATTACTTTGTGAAAGGGGAGATATGATGGATAAAGAGTATCTTAAAAGTTATAGAGAAAAAATTTCTTCTTTAAGTGAAGATGATAAGAATAAAAGAGATTTATATTTGAAGGGTATCGCTACTTCACAGATTTATGGACCTTCTTTAGGAATTCCAAGTATTGATAAACCATGGCTTAAGTTTTATCGTGATGAGTATATTGATAATAATTTACCTCAAATGTCTATGTATCGTTATTTGGTTTCAAATAGTGTTTCTAATTTACATAAAACAGCACTTACTTATTATAATAATAAGATATCTTATAAAACTTTGTTAAGTAATATAGATAAAACTGCTAAGGCATTTGTTAATATGGGAGTGCAAAGTGGAGATGTAGTTACTGTTGCTATGCCTTTTACACCTGAAACAGTTTATTCTATTTATGCTTTAAATAAAATTGGTGCAGTTGTAAATATGGTTGATCCACGTGTTCCTGGTTTGAAGTTAAAAAATTATATTACTGGTGCTTCTTCTAAGTATGTTGTTGCAATTGATAAGATTTATCCTAAAATGAATCAAATTTTAGATGATTGTGATTTGGAAAAGGTTGTATTTGTAAGTGCATATGATTCTTTGAAATTTCCAATGAATACGATTGCTAAATTTTCTAAAGATGATTATAAGGAAGCTAGAGATAATTTAGATTATAGTGATTTATATATTAATTGGGAAACATTTATGAAAGGTGCTTCGAATATTTCCTATGATGTTGAAGATGAGTATTCTTTAAATAAAGAGGCAATAATTTTGTATACTAGTGGTACTAGTGGAGAGCCTAAGGGTGCTATTAGTACTAATGAGTCATTTAATAGCATGACTTATTCACAACATGATTCTATTATTAATACTGTAGCAGGGGATAAGTTTTTACTTATTATGCCACCTTTTATTGCTTATGGTCTTGGTATAGGATTACATGGACAATTATGTACTGGACAGAATTTAATTATGGTTCCTACATTTAATATTGCAAATCAAGCTACTATGCTTGGAGAACTTGTTAAAAAGTATAAACCACAGACTGTTATGGGTGTTCCTACTTTTATGGATGATTTAACTAGACATCCTGATATGCAAGATATGGATTTATCGTTTTTAAAGAATGTTATTGTTGGTGGGGATTCGATGATAGTTGAAAGTGAGGAAAGGGTTAATGATTTTTTAAAAAGTCATAATTCTAGTGCTAAAGTTACTAAAGGCTGGGGACTTACTGAAGTAAATAGTTGTGCTACATATACTAGGGATAATGATACTAATTTAATTGGTAGTGTTGGTATTCCTTTGATAAAAAATAATGTTAGAGTTGTTAAACCTATTGTAGATGATTCTGGAGAGCCAAAGGAATTAGTGAATTTTAATTTAGATGAGGTAGAGGAATTATCTTATGGGGAAACAGGAGAAATGTTTATTCTTGCTCCAACTGTGATTTGTGATTATTTAAATAATGAAGAGGCTTCTAAAAAGTCATTTTTTCCTACTGAATGTGGTGATAAATGGGTAAGAACTCTTGATTTGGGTAGATTAGATGAAAATGGTAATATGTTTGTAGATGGTAGAATTAAAAGGATTATTATTAGACCAGATGGTCATAATGTTTCTCCTTTTGCTATTGAAAATGTTATTACTGCTGATTCTAGGGTATTAACTGCTGCAGTTGTTGGTAGACCCAGTATGAATAGCGAACATGGTTCTTATCCTGTAGCATATATTGTTTTAAAAGATGAATATAAGGATAAGGCTGATGAGATAATTAATGAGTTAGATATTACAATTAAAAATGTATTGCCTCCAAGAGATGTTGCAGAGCATTTTGAGATAATTGATGATATGCCTCTTACGGATATAGGTAAGGTTAATATTAGAGAGTTAGAAAATCGTGAGAAAGTTAGAGTTAGAAAGTAACTCTTTTTTTCTTTTGTATTATACAAAAGAACTTAAAATTTTAATTTTGTATAATACACTGAACAAAAGTTGACAAAAATGATAAAAAGTATTATACTTTAGTTGGAGAGTGATATTATGATTATTCGTGAAAATTATTTATCAAAAATAAGACCTTTTTATGATGTTGATCTTATTAAGGTAATAACAGGTATAAGAAGATGTGGTAAGTCAATTATTTTGATGCAGATAATTGATGAATTAAAAAATAATGGTATAAGTGATGAACAATTAATATATATAAATTTTGAATTTGAGGATTATTCTTTTATAAAAAATGATTTAGATTTGCATAATTATATTGAAGAACAGATGGTTAATGATAAAAAGTATTATTTGTTTTTTGATGAAATTCAAAATGTTGAAAGATGGGAAAAGGTTGTTAATTCTTTAAAGGCTAAGCATGGTGAAAAAGTTTCTGTTTTTATAACTGGATCAAATAGTGATTTATTATCAGGAGAACTTGCTACTTATTTAGCTGGTAGGTATGTGTCTTTTAAGATTTATCCGTTTACATTTAAAGAGGTATGTCAATTAAAAGGAATAGAGGATAAAAATAGATATGAATTAGAGGAATGTTTTAATGATTATATAAAATTTGGTGGATTTCCTCAAAGGTTTGTGTTAACTGATGAAAATCAAATTAAAACATATTTGTCTGATATATATAATTCAATTGTAGTAAAAGATATAATTTCAAGATTTAATATAAAAGATATAGATTTATTTAATAGAATAACTGAATATATTGTTACAACACCTTCTCAAACTTTTTCTGCATCAAGTTTAGTAAGTTATTTTTTAAATAGTGATGAGAGAGAGGTTTCTAAAAATACTTTATATAATTATTTAGATTATATGACTAAAGCAATGCTTATTAATAAAGTAGATAGATATGATGTTAGAGGTAAGAGAATATTAAATGGTAAGTATAAATACTATTTAACTGATTTAGGTATTGGTTTTGTAATGAATAGTTCTAAAAGACTTCAGATGGGTGCTTATTTAGAAAATATAGTTTATAATGAGTTATTATCTAGAGGGTATGAAGTTAAAACTGGAAATATAGATAATGGTGAAATAGATTTTATTGCAACTAGGTATGAAGAAAAAATATATATACAAGTGGCTTTTGTTTTAGCAGATGAATCTGTTATTAATAGAGAATTTGGCGCATTTGATTTAGTAAGCGATCATTATCCTAAATATGTAATATCTACTGATAAGTTTGATATGTCACAGAATGGGGTTATTCACAAGAATATAATTGATTTTTTATTAGAAAGGTAAATAAAATAAGTTTAATTTAAAAGTTAGTATTTATAAGGTTTATGGGTTACATTTGCCTTTTTTTGTTTATTTTTCGTTTACAAACTAGTTATATTTTGTTACAATTTACTTATAGTAGAGGTGATTATTTATGACTAATAATGCATATACAATTATAAGTTTGGTGTATAATTTGCTTGTTTTGATTTGTTTTTTTTCGAAGAAGAGAATTAATACTTTAGAAAATAAGATATATGGGTTATTACTTAAGATTAATTTTTTTAATATTATTTTTGCTTTGATGAGTTTTTTAACAATTATTAATGCTTCAAGTGTTCCTTTCTTGAATAATTTAGTTTCAAAAACTTTGCTTGTATTTTTTGCTTTGTGGACTATAGTGTTTACTATTTATATTTATGTTATTTCGTATTCTAAAAAGTATAATAAGAATTTTGATAAGAAGTATAGTTTATTTAAGAAGATTATAATAGGAATATTTTCATTAGTTGTTGTTTGTATTTATGCTTTACCTTTATATTATTTTGGAGAGGGTTCTATAGCATATAGTTATGGTCCTAGTGCAAATGTTGTTTATGTTCTTACTACTTTACTTATTATTTTTTGGATAATTATGTCACTTAGTAATTATAAGAATATTCGTAATAAGAAGTATTTGCCGGTTCTTATGTTTATTGTTTTGGTTATACTTGTAGTTATAATTCAAAAGTCTAATCCTGAGCTTCTTCTTATTACTGCGATGGAGACATTTATTACGGTTATTATGTATTTTACTATAGAAAATCCGGATTTATATATGATTGATGAGTTATATAAAAATAAAACTATTGTGGAACAAACATATGAGGATAAGTCTAATTTCTTATTTGAAATTACTCAAAAGGTAAGAGGTCCTTTGTTTGAAATACATAATTTGTGTGAGGAATTAAGAAAAGAAAATGATATTAAAAATTTACAAAAAGGTTTAAGTATTATAAATAGTGATGTTAAACAGCTTGATTTTATTGTAAATGATGTTTTAGATGTTGATAGTTTAGATACTAAGATGCTTAAGGTTACTGCGAATAAGTATAATTTAAATAATCTTTATAATGAGATAGTATTAAGAGTTAAATCTTGTATTCCTAAGTCAGTAGAATTTAGGAGTAAAATTAGTGATAATGTTTCATATTTGTATGGTGATAGTATTAAGTTAAAGCAGATTATTTTGTCTCTTTTGCTTAATGCAATTAAGAATGTTTCTAATGGTTATGTTGATTTTTCAATTAATACTATTGAAAAGTTTGATGCTTGTAGAATAATTGTTTCTATAAAAGTATCTTCAAATGAGTTATCTGTTGATGAGATTAATGATATTTTATCTTCGACAGGAGAACTTACTCCTGATGAGGTAAGTGATATTGATAAGATGGATATGAGTTTGAAATTATGTCAGAAGGTTATTAAGATATTTGGTGGTACTTTAATGATTAGGAGTTTAAATGGTACTGGGACTGAATTTATGCTTTTATTTGATCAGAAGTTAGATAGTTTTAGTGATGGTTCTAGTATTTTAGATAAGTATGAGTATTATGTTAAAAAGTCTAAGACTGTACTTATTGTATCTTCTAATAAGGAGTTAATTAGTTATTTGAAGAAAGAATTTAAAAGTTATGATGTAGTTCCTTCTTCTTTAATGAATCCTAAAGATGTGGTTAAAAAGATTAATTCTAAGAAGTATGATTATATTATTTTAGATGATGGTTTAACTTTAGTTTCGGCTTTTGAAGTGTTTACTAAGCTTAAGGAGATTAAAGGTTTTAAGATACCGGTTATTGTAGTTTTGGATAAAAGTAAGGAATTTATTAAAGAACATTATATTGCTGATGGTTTTAGTGATTATATATTATTAGGTAGTAAGAAAGATGATATTCAGAGAATAGTAAATAAGTATTAATATGTTGATTTATAAAGGGAAATAAGGCTCTACCACAAAAAATGGTTTTTGTCAAATTTGACAAGGGCCTTTTATTATGGTAGAATATTAAACTGTCACGTGAAAAAAGAGGTGTAGTAAAAAATGTTTTATGATGAAAAAAGCGCGATAGAAGCTTGTGAAGAAAACCCGGCTAGTATATTTGAACTTATTAATGAGGGATATGATTTACTAGTTGATGAAATCTTGACAAAAAAGATAGTAAGTATTAATGAAACTAATTTTAATGGAGATGATGTTTTAATGTATTTACTAAGAAAAGGTATGAATGATTTGGTACTTAAGTATATGAAGAAGAAGGAATGGAATGTTAATCATCAAAATAATGATGGTGATACTTTTGCACATATTTTGGTAACAAAGAAGTATTTAGATGTTATGGGAATAATTAAGCAGTTACTTAAGAATAGTGTATTTATGCCTAATATTAGAAATAAAAAGGGTGAAACAATATTAGATAAGTCAATTAATAATAATTATATTTATACAACAATTAAAATACTTGAAGATGAAAGATTTAATAATATTGACTTAGTTTCTTTTAAGAACTTGTATGAAAATTATATTAGAAATGATAATTATGGAAAGTATTCAAAGATGAATAATTTGGAAATTATTATTGATAATTTGTCTTTAAAAGAGTTATTACCTAAGTTGGAAAAACTTGTTGATTTTATTAAAGAAAATTTAGATGAGATTATGAAGTCTTTTGAAAAAAATCAAACTAAGGTACTTGATGATTTAATCTATGGAATAATTGAAGAAAATGTATAGTAATATGTGTTTTTTTGTGGTATAATTAGTGTATAATTAATTAAGGAGGTTTTTATGGAAATTTATAAAATATATGAGAATTTTATTTTAAATGTTTTAAAAGAAGGTACTTATGCTAGTGATGAAGAAATTAGAAATGCGACAGTTGATGTTTTATCTATTATTAGGGATAATAAAGATTCTACTGTTCAAGAAATGGTTTCTATTATTTTAGATAATGTTACTAATGATATTATGAATATAGTTGATAATTATCCTATTCCTGGTTTTACTTTTGGTGTTGATACCGGAAATATTAATGTTAAATTATATGGTGGAGATGTTGATGAAACGGGAAGGAAGCTTTCTAGTGATGCAATATTTGATGTTGCTTCTGTTACTAAGTTTTATACTCAAATAGTTGCTTATAATTTAATTAATGAAGGTTATTTTAATTATGATGATAAGGTTAAAGATTTAGATTTTAGATTTAAAAATTTGGGTGATTTAACTGTTGGTGATATTCTTACTTTTACTACTTCTTTTAGAACTTCTGGTAGGTTAACAGATAAAAGTGGTAAGGAAGAAGCGCTTGATGCTTTGTTTGATATTGAGGTAGTTAAGAAAGGTGAATATAATTATAATGATATGGGCTTAATGATAATGAAAGAAGTTATGGAAAAGTTAACTGGTAAGAGTTATCCTGAACTTGTTAATCATTATATTATTAATAGATTAGATTTGAGGGATACACATTTAATTGTTCCTGAAAATAAAATAGAATTACTTACTGGAAGTCCTAATGCCAGTAAGGGGAAAGTAAATGATCCTAAAGCACTTATTATGGGTGGTTATAGTGGTCATGCTGGTATTTTTGCTTCAAGTGATGATTTGATAAAACTTGGTAAGGGTTTTATGAATAAAGAGATAATTAATGATAAAGGGTTAAATGATGCGATGAATCATGGTGTAGAGGATGTTAGAGGAATTATGGGTAATACTTTTACTTCTGATGAAGAAGGTGTTATATTTAGTTTTGTTGATAGGTTATCTCCAAAGAAATCTTTTGCAGTACAAGGTAGTACAAGAACTCAATTAAATGTTGGTAAAGATGGTATGAGTACTATTTTGCTTAATCCATCATCTATGGGTTTAGAACGTGCTTTATATGAAGAAAAGAAATTTAATTTGATGAGAAAAGCTAAGGGACTTTCACCTTTAAATTTGGTTCAACATTTTAATTTTGATGGAGAAGATTATACTTTAATAGATGCTAGAATGATGACTCCTAGTGCTGAAACTGAAGAAGTGCTTACTACTATTAATGCTAAACTTATGCTTAAGTTAAGATTATTAAATGAGTTTATGAAAGAGTATGATAAAAATTATAGTGAAGAGATTAGTGTAACAAAAAAAATTAAATAGTAGATTTGTGTGGAGGAATACTATGAGAGAAGATTTTATATGTAAATTTAAAACTGAAAATTTTAAAATAGGTAGTTTTGATGTATATTTAGATATGTCAAAGGAATTAATTAAGAAAAATGGTGGGTATAGTGATGAAGAAGCTGAAGAGTTTTTAAAGGAATTTCCAACTTCTTATCGTGCAAGTATACTTGATAAAGATGATAATTATGTAGGTTATATAACTGTTTATAATAATGATGCGATTAGTTCTACTTATTCTTTAAGAATGGAAACCAATAAGAATTTGTCTTTAGAAGAGAGAAATGAGATAAGTGACGAGTATAAGAAATGGTGTACTGAGTCTTTAAATTTTCAAAATTTGGAAGATGAGGTTTATGTGTCTAATGAGGTAATAGTAAAACAAAATGAAAGAGTGGTAAAACCATCAATTGTGATTCCTAAAGGGTATTTAAAACCTGGTATAAGTGAAGATGTTTTAAATCATATGAAAGAATTTTATAGTGTGCCTAATTTACAGTTTCCTTTTACTATTGTAGATAATGGTATGGTTATGGGGATAATTGGGGTATCTAATTTAATTCCTTCAACTAGGAGGGCTCAATTGCAGTTATTTTTTAATAAGGATATAGAAAGTGCTTTATCTTATGAACTTGGTAAGGTTGTTATTGATGATTATGTAAAATATTTACATGATATTAAGATTAATAATGTTACTGCTGCGGTTAGTTCGTTAGATTCTAAAAGAATAGAGATGTTTGATGAAACTAGTATGTTTAAATGGGCTGATATACCACTGGCTAGTAAGTTTGAAGGTAAGATAGGATCTAAAACTATGTATCAAGATGTTCCTGGTTATACTAAAAAGGATTCTTTATATGTTCCAAATAATTTAGTAGTAAGTAGTGATGCACTTATTCCAGAGAAAAAAGAAAAGGAAGAAGTACTTATGGTAGATGCTAATTATCGTTTGGTGGATCCAAAAAGTTTTGAAAAGTATAATATTGATATAAATAAACTTGCTAGGGAGTATGGTAAATGTTTTGAAGATAGAGAAAATTTTACAAAAACTTTAGGAGAAGATAAGTATATACCTCAAATAGGCAATGGCAAGTATGGGCTTATTAGTGATCTTTCTAATTTATCTTATATTTTATTAGATAGAGATAATAAATTTGCGGGATTTGTTAATAATTTACGTGATGATGAAGAAAATGGAAATATGGAAGTAGAAAGTGCTATTATACCTGCACTTCAAGGAAAAGGTATTGGTACTAAAATGGCTTCGGCGTTTAATGATGAAATGTTTAAATTAGGTTATACTGGTATAACAGGTGCAGTTACTTCTACTTATAATTCTAAGTCTGTAAAAATTAATACTAATGTTTCGGCAGTATTTAATGGTATTAGAATTGAGGCTTATTATATAAATGGTAAGTATTTTGATATGCCTTATTTTACTAAGATTAATCCTAAATATGATGATACGAGTAAGAGCAGATAGTTAAATTTTGCTCTTTTTTTATTTTTTTGATTAAGTTTGGGATGTTTTGTTAATGTAGACAGATAATAATTTTTTTGATATAATATGCTTTATTAATGGAGGTGAAATATTATGGAATATTCAGAGTTACCTATTAATTTTACTAAAATTGCTAAGAGGTATTTTAAGGAAAAGTATAATATGATTGGTGAGGTTCGTTTTATTGAAGTTTCTTATTGTTATGAAAATCCTTATATTGATTCGCCTTTTAGTCATAGTTCATTCAAGAGTTTTTCTTCTCATAGATTTTTATATTTTATTGATTCAAAATCTAAGTTTACTGGTAATAATGTTGATTTAGGGAAAATCTTATATGAAACTATTTATGATTATTTAGATGTTTTTGATATATCTGGTGTTATTTCTATTCTTGATAATTATATAGATGAAGGAATATTTATTGATGATAAAGATAAGAAGGCCTGGCAAGGCCTCTTTCTCCTTTG
>CAYWQZ010000021.1:0-9751 GCA_964460565.1 uncultured Mycoplasma sp. | reverse complement strand
ATGGAAGAGTATACTATGAAATAGATTTTGTTTGTAATATGGCAAGTAATAGATACTACATTCAATCGGCATTAAATATTGATACTCCAGAAAAAAACTATCAAGAATCCAGACCCTTAAACGCTGTAGGTGATAACTTTAAAAAAATAATAGTAGTAAGAGATGATATAAATTTATGGCATAATGAAGATGGTGTTTTGATTATTGGTATAAAAGAATTTTTGTTAAATAAAAATAGTTTAGATTTATAAAAAAAAGTCAATGGAAAATATTATAATTCCATTGATTTTTTTATTGCGTTATTATTGTAAAAAAATGTAAAAAATTAGGATTTAAAGTAATAGAAATACTGACATAGTTATAGAAATATATTTTTTTAATTATATTTTCATTTTTTTTATTAATTATTAATATTCTTAATAGAGGGAGAACATAATGAAAACAAATGTTAAAAGTAGAGAAGAAGTTAATTTAGAAATAGAAATACTTATAAATGAAAATTTATACACTAAAAAAATAATTACTGAAGATATGTATAAAAAGACAAGTGAAAGACTTTTAAAAATGATAGAAAATGTAAGTAAGAAAAAAGTTGTTATAGATAATACAGGATAATAATTAAAAAGGAGGAAATATGGAATTATATAAAATTAGAAATAGAATATCTATGGGAGAAAGTATTTATGATTTACCACTTCGTGTAACCTTTTATGCTCGTGTTTCTACTGATAAAGATGTTCAATTAAATTCACTAGATAATCAAGTAATGTATTTCAGGAATTTAATTACAGAAAATAAAAATTGGATATATGTAGATGGCTATGTAGATGAAGGTATTAGTGGTACAAGTGTAAATAAAAGAGAAGATTTCCTACGTATGATTAGTGATTCTAGAAAAGTAATGTTTGATTTAATATTAACAAAAGAAATATCAAGATTTTCAAGAAGCACACTAGATAGCATTAAATATACACAAGAATTACTTGAAAATAATGTAGGAGTTTTGTTTCAGTCTGATAATATAAATACAATAATGCCTGATTCAGAACTTCGTTTAACAATAATGGCTTCTATTGCTCAAGAAGAAGTTCGTAAACTTTCTGAAAGAGTGAAATTTGGTATGAAAAGAAGTATAGAAAAAGGTAAAGTTTTAGGAAATAATGTAATAACTGGGTATAAAAAAGATAAAGGTAAATTAGTAATTGATGAAAAAGAAGCAGAGATGATTAGAATAATATTTGAGGAATATTCAAAAGGAGAACATGGATTAGGTTATATAAGTGATTTATTATATGCAAAGGGATTCAAAACTAAAAAAGGTGGATATATTCATACCACAACATTAAGAAGAATTATAACTAATCCAAAATACAAAGGATTTTATTGTACGAACACAGTAAAACATTTAGATTATAGAACAAAAAAACAAATAAGATTGCCAAAAGAAGAATGGATTGTGTATGATAGTAAAGGAGAAATACCTGCGATTGTAAGTTCTGAATTATGGACACGTGCAAATGAAATTTTAGATAAAAAATCTTGTGGTTATTGTAGTTCTGTAAAGGATATGGGAATATTTAAAAGAAGGACTACTTATGGTGGCTTACTTATTTGCGCTCTTCATAATACACCATTTAGAAGATTAAGCACTAGTAATAAAGGAGATAATTGGAACTGTAAATACACTTGGAAATGCTCCGAACAATTAAGCCATGGTGTGAAAGCTTGCAAAAGTCCTTTGCTTTATGAAAGCGAATTAGACGAAATATTTAAAAAAGTTATTGATAAATTATTAGAAGATAAAGAAAGCATAGTTAATCACTTATCCAATATTTATAAAGAAGTTAGTGGTAGTAAAAACTATAAGACCACCATAAATAAAGTTTATAGTCAAATAGATGAAATAAATATAAAGAAAAATAAATTATTAGATTTTTTAATTAGTGAAACAATAACTAAAGAAGAATACAAAAGAAGAACAACTGAATTAGATAAAGAAATAGAAAAATTACAAAACAAGATAATTAAATTAAAAAGTGAAGAAGTATATGAACAACAATTAAAAAGTAAATATAAGGAAATAGATAAACAAATAACACAAGAATTAAATAGTGAAGAATCATTTCCAAAATTAGTACAACTATTAATTGAAAGAGTAGTTGTTTCTAAAATTGATGGGGATAGAAGAAAAATAAAACTAGATATTTATGTTGATCTTCTTGGAAAACATGTAACTGTATATGATAAGAAGATTTTGTTAAACCCTGACTCATCACTATGTAGTCATAAGGAAGATTATGACTGCTATTGTAGCAATAGAAAATTCTGATTTATATAATGTGGTAACTGCTAAAGATGAAATACTTACTATGTATGGTTCTAATATATATTTAGAATATAATGAAAATATGGTATTACTTGATTTATTATATGGTTTAATGCTTAGAAGTGGAAATGATGCTGCTACAACTATTGCTACATATGTCGGAGGAACTGAAGATAATTTTGTTAAGATGATGAATGAAAAGGCAAAAGAATTAGGAATGGAAGATACTATTTATAATAATCCTACTGGGCTAGATGATGATACTAAGAATTATTCTACTGCAAGAGATCTTACTACTTTATATTCTTATGCTTATAAAAATAATATGTTTAAGTTAATTGTAGGTTCTAAAACGTATATTGCTAAGAGTGATAAAAAAACTTATGAATGGTCTAATAAAAATAAAATATTAACTATGTATGATAAATCAACTGGTGGAAAGACAGGTTATACTCCATCTGCTAAAAGAGTACTTGTTACAAGTGCTTCAAATAATGATTTAGATATTGCTATTGCATCTTTTAATAATGTTTATGATTATGATTTACATATAAAACTTTATGAAGATATATTCAATAGATATAAAAATTATTTAATTGTAAATAAAGATACTTTTAAATTAAACTATGATGATAATGATAATCTTTATATTAAAGAGTCTTTTTCTTATCCTTTAACAGAAAAAGAAAAAAACAATATTACTACTAAAATAGATATGAATAAAGAAACTAAAAATAATATAAAAGGTTATTTATATGTATATCTAGATGATGAAATAATTAAAAAAATAGATATCTATAGTAAGGAAGAAAAAATGTCTTTCTTTGATAAAATTAAAAATTTCTTTAGTAAAATTCTTGATTAAACTTAGTTTATTATTTATAATTTAATTGGTGATTATTGTGGAAAGATTACAAAAAGTAATAGCAAATTTTGGATATGCTTCTAGAAGAAAAGCAGAAGAGTTAATTATACAAGGTAGAGTTAAAGTAAATGATGTGGTAATTAATGAATTAGGTTATAAAGTAAGTGATAAAGATAAAATTAAAATAGATGATGTTTTGTTAGAAAAGGAAAATAAAGTATATTATTTACTTAATAAACCAAGGGGAGTAGTTTCTACTACTGATGATGATAAAAATAGAAAAACAGTTATATCTTTAATTCCTACTAATATAAGAATATATCCAGTAGGTAGACTTGATTATGATACAACTGGGTTACTTATTCTTACTAATGATGGTACACTTACTAATTATATGACTCATCCTAAAAATAAAATAGATAAAGTTTATGTTGCTAAAATAAAAGGTAAATTACTTGCTAAAGAACTTTATGTTTTAAAAAATGGTGTTATAATAGATGGCGTTAAAACTAGTAAGGCAAAAGTAAAAATTAAAAGTTATGATTCTAAAACTGATACTAGTATAATAGAAATAACTATACATGAAGGTAAGAATCATCAAGTAAAAAAAATGTTTGAGATGGTAAATCATGAAGTATTAAAATTAAAAAGAGAGAAAGTCGCTTTTCTTACTTTAGATGGGTTAAAAAGTGGCGAATATAGAACTTTATCCATAAAAGAAGTAAAGGAATTATATAGTATGATAAATAAAAAATAATTATATAGTTAAGAGGTGAGTGTATGAGAAATTTTCATACTTTAATTTCTAATAAAGATATTGATAATAGAATAAGTACTTGTTATGATAATATAAAAAGAAAACTTACAAATAAAAGTGAAAACCTAGAACTTTTGTTAACTATTAGGATAGTAAAAGTAAGAGGAAAAGACTTTTTATACGCTGATATTGATGATGAAGTATCTTTTCAAGAATGGGATTTTGAAAACGTGGAAGATTTTGAAAATGCTATTGCAAAATATCTAACTCCTATAATTAATCGTAAAATTAAAATCGTAACCGAAAAGAAAAAACATAAATATATTAAAATATCCCGCTATTATATGGATGATAATGATGAATGGATTTTAATAGATGAAGATATTATTAATTATTTTTTAATTCGTTTATTTATAATAAAAGATTCTACTAAAGTAGAATTTAAATCATATAAAATTTAAACATAAAAAAAGTTTCCTTTTGATTAGGGAACTTTTTACTCTTCAATTTCAATTGCACTTGTAGGACAACTGTCTTTTGCATCACGAACTGCATCTTCATTTTCTTTATTTACAGTATCATTAATTGCTTCTGAATATCCATCATCATTTAGTCTAAATTCATCACAAACTATGGCTTCACAAGCACCACAACCAATACAAATACTTTGATTTACTTTTGCTTTCATATATACCTCCTTCTTAATTATATAATAAAAAGTGTAAATATAAAATATATTTATTGTTAAAATATAAAATTATATGTTAAAATATATATTAGGATAGGTGAGCTGTATGAGCAGAATGGATAGGTATGAAACTTCTAGTGTTAAGGAAAGAACTGAAAAAAACAGAAAATTATATGAAATGGTAACTGATATTGATGTTGATTATATTGACGTAAATAATGCTACTGTAATTGATAATAACTGGGATAATAATAATTTAACAAGAACAGAATATCAACAACGAAAAGAAATAGATAAGTTAATAAAAAAGGAACCAGAATCAGAAAAAATAATTAGTGTAACAGAAAAAAATGATGATAGAATATATGATATTAATGAAATATTAAAATTAGCTAGGGAAAATAAGTTATTCTCTCATGATGATGATAAAAAAAGATTAATTAATACAGAATATAATATATTAACTAAATTAGATATATCTAAAATAGAAGAAAAAGATGCTAGTAAAGAGAACTTAAGGGAACTTATTGATACTATATATGGAAATAGTAAAACAGAAACTGTAAAAGAAACTAAAAAAGAAGTACCAGGTGGTTTATTAGATGATTTAGTAGAAGAAACAGTTTTAAGTGAGGAAACTAGTAAGAATATTTTAGATAAAGAAATTTCTAAAACTATTATACTTGATAAAGATGATGAATCTTCTACTAAGTTACTTGAAGTAGATAATTTAAAAGAGAAAGAAGAAGATAATAGTCTTATTAAATTAGATGAGGATAAAAAAGAAGAAAAAGAATTAGATGATGAAGACGATGAAGATGAATTGGATTTAGAATTAAGTAAGGGGAGAAAAGCATTAATTTTTATTATTATAGTAGTAGTGCTTATTTTACTAGCGGGTGCTTATTTATTTTATAAATATTTTCTTTAAAATATAATATATTTTAGTATGAGAATGAAACTAAAGTATAGAAAGAAAATTAATTTTAAATTTAAAATATTAGTAGGACTATTAGTGTTTTTTCTATTAATATTTTTATTTGTTTTAATCTTTAATAAATTATCTATTTATATTATTGAATATAGTAAAGAGGAAACAATAAATTATACTTCTGATATTGTAAATAATTCTATTGATGATAATACTTTAAAATTATTAGATAATGATAATTTATATCAAATAACTAGAAATCAAGATAATGAAATAGAGATGATAGATTATAATACTTATTTAGCAAATATAATTTTGAAAAATATTGTTAATAATATAGAAAATGGTATGAGTAGTATAGAAAATAATATTGCTTTTTATGTACCTTTTGGGGTTATATTTAATAATTTTATGTTTAGTAATTTGGGACCTAATTTACCAGTTAGGATAAAATTAATTAGTTCAGTTTTAAGTAGTATTGAAACTAAAATAAAAGATTATGGTATTAATAATTCTTTAATAGAAATAAGTGTAAATATTGAATTAAAAGAAAGGATAATGCTTCCATTAATGTCTGATGTTATTACTTATAATATTAGTATTCCTATATCATATAAAATAGTAAATGGGAAAATTCCTACATATTATGGGGGTTCTATTATAAAAAGTAGTGAATAACTTTTCTTGAATTTGGATAATAATTATGATACTATAATGATGGTGATGGTTTTTATGAAGGAATATACTTTTAATAATATAAAATATGTTTTAGAAAAAGATGAAGATGGTATTTTTGATTATGAAATAATGAAAGAACTTGTTACTCCTTATTTTAATAATTTTGATTATATTTTTGGAGATATGGCTTATAATAAGATTAGATTAAAGGGTTTTTGTGATAGTAAAAACAGAAATAGAAAGAAGATTAATGATATAAAAACGCTTGATAATTATATTTTGAACTATTGTGCTTATGGTTCTAAGTGGTTTTTATTAAGAAAAATGCAGTAAATTGTTGAATTTACTTTTTTTTTGTGATACAATCACATTAGATACTAAAGGAGGTATTTATGGTGGACAATAAAAAAATGCTTACAATTAATAAGCCAGATGGAAGAACAGAGGAAGTAGAAGAAGTTATTTGCTTTGAATTTAGTGATACAAAAAAAAGATATGTAGTATATACCAAAAACGAAATAGATGAAAATGGTAATGTTACTATTTATGTTAGTGAAATGGTAACAGATAAAGATGGTGTAAGGTTAACTGGGGTTGAAACAGATGAAGAATGGTCTAAAATTAAAGATGTTTTAAGAGAGTTAGCAAAAAATGAGGGTTAATTGGAGGAAAATAATATGGAAAATGTGAAATTAATTAATGAAGAAGTAGAAAATTTAAGAGAATATAGTTCTGGAAAAAGAATTAAGGTTTCTAGTAGTAAACTTGCAGAGTTGAAGGCTAAATTTGCTAAAGTACCACGTAAAGTTGAAGTAGAAGAAGTAGCTTTAGCAGAACCAGTTATTTCAAATGTTGAAATGGAAAAAACTGTAGATGAATCATTTTTTGGACCAATTCATGAAACTGCTAAACCCGTTAATAGAGAAACTAGAACATATGAAGAAGTTAGAAAATCTTTAGAAAGACAACCATATAGTTTTGAAAAACCAAAGGAAGAAGTTCCTGCTTATACAGCGCCAGTAAAAGAAGAAAAAGAGGAAAAACCAAGTACTTTAAAAACTAATGAATATACTGTTCCTAGTATAAAAAGTTCTACTAATGTTGGGGATCGTTCTTTAAAGATTAGAAAAATGAGTGAATCTGTTGATCCGGCTTCTGTTGTTGGTAAAGTTTTAATTAATGGTGTTTCAAAATTAGATGCTAATAAAGATGAAATTGCTAAAATAAAATTAAATATTGAAAGACTTGAAAAAAATATAAGTGATTTAGAAAAGCAAAAAGAAGTTGTTTCAGGTGGAAAACAAGACATTGAAGAGATTTTATCAAAAACTGCAACTGTATCTTTAGCAGAGATTAGAGAGGCTGCAAAATTAGATTCTTCAGAAAGAGCTAAGAGAGAATTAGATAAAATTAAGGCTTCAATTGATGAATTACAAAGAATTAAAACAGAAGAAGAAAATAAACTTGAAGGATTAGAACAAGAAAAGACAAGGTTAGAACAAGAAAGAGCACAACAAAAAACAAGATTAATGTCTGCTGAAAGAAATGGTATAGAAATTTGTGATACAATTGAAAGAGATTTAACAACTGCAGGTCAAATAGAAAAATTAGAGCAAGAAAAAGCTACTCTTGAGAGACAATTGTCTTTAACAAAAGTAGAAGAACCTAAAAAACCAGTAGGTATTGTTAATCCATTTGATAAAATGCGTATGTTTGAAGAAGAAGCACAAGAAAATTATCGTCGTACTGTATAATAAAAAGGACTTGTGTCCTTTTTATTATGTAAAATATTATTTTTATTTTAATTCTAAATATACATTTTTATCGTAATTATGGCTTTTATTATCAAGTTCTTTTAATCTAACATCAGTTATTAACAAAAATAATACTTCTAATTTATCACTGCCATCTGAAGTAATAGGATCGTCCCAAGTTAAATCCAAATGTAAATATTTATCATCGATATTAACTAAATTCCAAATATGATTTGAACTGGCAATTTTATAATTATTAATATTTAATTCTTCTAAAAAAATTGCCATTGCATCAGCATAAGAACCACATAATCCATATCCTTCAAATAAAATAGCATTTGCTAAACTATATTTTGTCTTATCTTTAACCATATCATCACTTGCATATTTACCATTATTAATAATGTAGTTATGAATTTTTTTTATTTTTTCTTGTGTATTCATATCATCTTTAAGTTCTTTATCTATAACTTCTTTAACTTTATTATTAATTTTTCTTATGTCATCAGAGTTATAATTTTTTTCTATTTCTAAAGTAATTTCTCCTTTATCATTATAAATAGTGTTAATAGTTTTAAAAGAGTTATAAGGATGAACGAAATTATTAATATTTGATAGAATATCTTTATTTGAAACAATATCTTTTATATCACTTATACATAAATCATAATTATCATCACAATAGAAAGTAAATTTTGGGGTACCACTGTTGATTATAGTATAAATTACATCAAGTATTTGTTCTTTATCTTTTATAATAAAATCATTAGTATTAGATACATATAAATAATCTTTATCTTTGTAATATTCATTTTTAGCAATAGTTATATTATCTCTTTCTTTTAATATATAGTCTCTATAAAAAATATATAAATTATCTTTATAATAGAAAGATAAAACACTAACTAAAACAATTAAAATTATTGTTATAACCACTATAATCTTATGATTAGTTTTCATATTATCACCACTAACATTGTAACAAAAATATATAGAAAAATAAAGTGTTTTTTGATACAATATAATTATGAAAGAAAAAATATATAGTATTTTAATGAGTGATAATGTTGTTAATAGTATTAATGATAATTTTAATTATTTACTTGAAATAATACCAGAATTAAAAGATATTGTCTCATTTAATCAACGTCACCCTCATCATCATCTTGATTTGTTAAATCATACTTTATTTGCTCTTAGTATTTCACCTAAAGATTTTGATGTAAGGTTAACACTTCTTTTACATGATATTGGTAAACCTCATTCTTATCAAGATGGAGAAATAAGGCATTTTAAAGGTCATGCTTTAGTATCTTCATTAATTTCTTTTGATATTTTGAAAAGATTAGATTTTGATAGTCATGAAATATTAAAAATATGTTATTTAGTTAAAGAACATGATATACCAATAACAGAAGAAGAAATTATTAATAATAATGAACTAGCAAGATTAAAATTTAAAGTACAAGTTTGTGATGCTTTAGCACATAATCCATTAAAGTTAGAAAAAAGGATTAAATATTTAGAAGAAATAAATAAATTAATTAATGATGATTTGGAGCAGGAAGAGTATAAGAAGTTGATATTAAGGTTTAAGAAATAGTATGTTAGAAATAAAATAATTAATTAATAAAGAAATTTATATTAATAATTTTGTTTTTTTATTTTACGTTAATTTATATAATTCATTAAAAATCGTTGCTTTTTTAATTTTTATTTGTTAGAATGAAGGTATAAGAAGGAGTGATTATT
>CAYWQZ010000020.1:6174-9784 GCA_964460565.1 uncultured Mycoplasma sp. | reverse complement strand
ATAATAAAGTTTTTAGAAAAAAATAGTAAATCTTTAACTGAAGAGTTTTTAATACCAACTGTTTTATTTAATGCTATTAAAGAAAATGTTGCAACTGTTAAAATAATAGAAACAACATCAAAATGGTATGGTGTAACATATAAAGAAGATAAAATAGAAGTAGTAAATGCTATTAAAGATATGATAGATAATAATATTTATCCAAATAATTTATGGAAGTAGTATGGTTTGTGATTGTTTAGTAGAATTAGCACATGTTTTTATTGATAAAACATTTACTTATAAAATAAAAGATGAAGATTTAGATAAAATAAAAATAGGTATGAGAGTTGAGGTTCCTTTTGGATCTCAATTACTTGAAGGATTTGTACTTAATATAAGAGAAAATAATGAAGAAATATCTTTAAAAGAAGTAATAAGAGTAATAGATAATTATCCTATATTAAATGATGAATTATTAAAATTAGGACATTTTATTAAGGATAATACTATGTGTACTTTAACTTCTGCTTATCAATGTATGTTACCGGTTGCTTTAAAGGCAAAAGCTAAAGTAAATTTTACTCCAAGTTATGAAAATTATATAAGTTTAAATAATGATTTTAATCAGAAGTTAACGAAAAAACAAGAAGAAATAGTTAATATAGTAAAATCAAAGAAAATAGTAAAAAAAAGTGAACTTGATTTAATTAGTAAAAGTATTGTTAAAACATTAATAGATAAGAATATTTTATTAGTAGAAAAGTATGAAAAATATCGTTTTAATATAGAAAAAGAAGAAAAAAGCACATATAAACTAAATGAAAACCAAGAAAAAATATATAACGAAATAATATCTAATTTAAAAAATATAACTTATTTATTATATGGGGTAACAGGCTCTGGTAAAACTAATATTTATATGGAAGTAATAGATAAAGTAATAAAAAATGGTAAAAAGGCTTTACTTTTAGTACCAGAGATATCATTAACTCCTCAAATAATAAAACGTTTTACTTCAAAATTTGATAATATTGCCTGTCTTCATAGTGGACTTTCTAATACTGAAAAATACGATGAATGGCGAAAAATTAAAGAAAATAAAGTTGATATAGTAATTGGAGCTAGAAGCGCTATTTTTGCACCGTTAGATAATATTGGAGTAATAATAATTGATGAAGAACATTCTAGTACTTATAAACAAGATAATAATCCTAGATATAATGCTATTGATATAGCAAAAGAAAGATGTAAATATCATAATTGTGCTCTTATATTAGGAAGCGCTACTCCTAGTTTAGAATCATATGCAAGAGCAGAAAAAAATGTATATAAATTACTTAATTTAACTACTAGGTATAATAATAAATTACCTAAAATAGAAATAATAGATATGAATAATGAATTTAAAAAGTCTAATGGTTATTTTTCTAATAAATTACTTAATGAATTACAAGAAGTAGTAAATAGAAAAGAACAAGCAATTTTATTTTTAAATAGAAGAGGGTATTCATCTTATATAACTTGTAAATCTTGTGGTAATACTTTAAAATGTCCTAATTGTGATATAACTTTAACTTATCATAAAACATCTAATATGTTAAGATGTCATTACTGTGGATATGCAGAAAAAAAAGAAGATACTTGTAAGTATTGTCATAATAAATTAATTGATTATGGTTTAGGAACAGAAAAAGTAGAAGAAGAAATAACAAAATTAATAAAAGATTCAAAAGTAGTAAGAATGGATATAGATACAACAACTAAAAAAAATGCTCATGAAAAAATTATAAAAGATTTTGCAAGTGGTAAATACAATATTTTAATAGGAACTCAAATGATTGCAAAAGGACTAGATTTTCCAAATGTAACTTTGGTCGGAGTAATAAATGCTGATATCAGTTTAAATTTTCCAGATTTTAGAAGTAGTGAAAATACTTTTCAATTACTAAATCAAGTTTCAGGAAGAAGTGGAAGAGGAGAAAAAGAAGGAAAAGTATTAATTCAAACTTATAATAAAGATCATTATGCTATTAAATATTCAAAAGATAATAATTATTTAGGTTTTTATAAAGAAGAAATGCAAATAAGAAAAAAATTAAAGTATCCACCATATTACTATATATGTGAAATAAAAATAATATCTAAAGATTATAATTTAGCAAGTAATAATAGTATAAAAATATCAAAATATTTAAAAGATGTAACTAAAAATGTTATTGTACTAGGACCTTCAATATCTAATATGTTTAAAATAAATAACAAATATCACTTTGGAATAATAATTAAATATAAGGATATAAATGAAATAAAAAAATATGTAGAAAAAATTAACATACATTATTTTAATAACAAAGATATAAAAGTAGAAATAGATTTTAATCCAGCTAGATTATAGTTATTTGTAAGATAAAATCACTTAGTTTAATATTGAGTGATTTTTAATTAATTAATAAATTTGATTTTCTACTTTAGTTAACTCTTTTTTTCTGTTATAATAGAAGTGAAAGGAAGGCCTTGATATGAAGAAGCAAATTTATATAGTTAGTGTTATTTGTTTTATTTGTGATTTGGTTAGTAAGTTATTAGTACTTAAGTTAGATAAAATTATTACTGTTATACCTAATTTTTTTTATATTATTTTAGTGAAAAATACGGGGGCGGCTTTTTCTAGTTTGGAAGGTTTTACTTATTTGTTTATATTTATTGGTATTTTTGCTTTGTTTTATATAGTTAAATATATAAATAAGAATAGTTTAACTTTATTTGAAAAAGTAGGATATTCTTTGTTAATTGGAGGAATATTAGGTAATTTATATGATAGAGTTGTATATGATGGGGTAATTGATTTTTTAAGTTTTATTTTGTTTGGTTATAATTTTCCTGTTTTTAATTTGGCAGATGTTTTTATATGTATTGGGGTATTTTTTATATTTTTAAATTTAGTGAAGGGTGATAAAAATGAAAATAGTAGTGGAAGAAAGTAATATAAGGATTGATAAGTTTTTAAGTCTTAATACTGATTATTCTAGAAGTAAGATGCAAAAACTTATTAAAGATGGTGATGTTTTGGTAAATGGAGATGTTGTAAGTTCTAGTTATGTTGTTAAATTAGATGATGTTATTGAAATATTAGATGTGGAAAGTGAAGAAATTTTATTAGAGCCTGAGAAAATGGATATAGATATTGTTTATGAAGATGAGTATTTGGCTATTATTAATAAGAAAAGTGGAGTAGTGGTACATCCTGCAGTTGGTAATTTTAGTCATACTTTAGTTAATGGTTTAATGTATCATTTTAATAGTACTAGTAAAACTAGTTCTATAAGACCTGGAATAGTTCATAGATTAGATAAAGATACAAGTGGTCTTATGGTGGTTGCTAAAAATGATTTGGTACATGAAAAACTTTCTAATATGATAAAGAATAAAGAGGTAGAAAGATGTTATCTTGCTTTGGTATGGGGTGTTCTTATGCATGATAAAGGTACGATTGACGCTCCAATAGGTAGAGATATTAATAATAGACAGAAGTATGCAGTTACTAATGTTAATAGTAAGGATTCTATTACGCATTTTATGGTTTTGGAAAGGTTTAAGGATGTTACTCTTCTTTCATGTCAACTTGATA